>DASTQY010000478.1:0-5924 GCA_035761525.1 Nitrospira sp.
ACGTTGCGTGCATTCGACGCACGCAATGGGAAACCGGTTGCCTCAATCCATGTGGCCGATGGGAAGGCAATGGTTCATTTGACTGACGTTGCTTACGACGGCGTAGGACTACTGTACTGCTCGGATCAGCATGCAAATCGAATCTATCGTGTCGAGTTGCCCTCGCAGAAGGTCACCCTGTTGGTGGCCGATCCTGCGCTAGCCGGGCCCGCGGGGTTGGCGGTGCATCCAAAATCCGGCGAACTCATTGCCGTCAGTTGGAACAAAGGCAAAATATTTGCGATCAGCCCGAACGGCACAGTCTCCGAGCTCTTTTCCAACGGCTTTTTCTCCAGCCGGTTCTCGAACCTGCGTGGAGTAGACTTCGATCGCTGGGGCAACATGTACGTGTCCGACTTCACGACCGGCAAGGTCTGGCGGATGACCTGGGACAAACGGTTTCAGGTCATTGCCGAGTATCTGCCTTCGCCTGGCGACCTGAGCATTGATCGCACGAACAATCTGATCCTGGTCCCCTATGAGTTCGCCCATGCGGCCGAGATGAATGGTCTGGAAGCCCCCCGTGACGGCAAGTCCAAATCTGAAAAGCGGACGCTCGCGGATTACGGTTTCATTCCTCCGCCACCAAAGCCGGCGGAAGGAGCGCCAAAACAATGAGCGCGTGCGCCTATTGTCACCAACGAAAAGGCAAGCGGCCTTGTCCCGCGTTAGGGGTCATCTGCAGTCAGTGCTGCGGGGAGCACCGTCTCGTGCGGGTCTCGTGCCCGCCGGACTGTGCGTACCTTGGCGCGGGCAGCGACTATCAACAAAAGCGGTTGAGCGAACAGTTCATGCCCGTCCGACGGGAGTTTTACAGGGAGATCAGCGAAGTAGGAGGCGAAAAGGCGGTAGCCCTCTACAATCTGATCGAAGTCGTCACGTTCAGTTACTTTCACGCCCGTAGAGACGGTCAGGACGCCGAAGTCGTCACCGCGATCCAAGCGTTGCGACGCACCTTGAGCCCGCTGCATGTGCCCTCGACGCCGATGCCTGTCTTCGCGGAGCATCTCAAGAAAGAGTACGAGACCTTCAAGAAACAGAACCCTCAGCAAATCGCCGACGTCTCGACCGCTCCCGATGTCCTTGATCGTGCCATTACATTCGTGTCCGAGTTCTCCGGAAATGACTTTCAATCGCGGCGATTTGTGACTGGACTAGTCGGGTATGTGAAAATGTACCACCCGGAGATCGCGGCACACTTAACCAAGCAGCATCAGGCCGGCCATATCGTCCTCCCCGGTCAGTCGTTCCTGCCGCCGGCGGCGACTGAACCGCATACTCATGGACCGGGATGCGCGCACCATCACTAGAGGTTGACTGCAATGACCGTCGAAAGAGCGAAGAAAGTTCGAAAATCCCGTCGTGTGGACCTGCGTTGCCAACTTGGGTTCTCCTCCGAAGAAATCGAAGGAGACGCCCATGTGACGAACATCTCCACTGGAGGGTGCCGGGCGGAATCTGAAGTCAACGTCGCGGAGGGATTACAGTTTGTCGTCTTGCTTCACCTTCCCGGACAAACTCCTCTCAAGATTGAGCGTGCCTCCGTACGCTGGGTCAAAGGCAACAGCTTCGGATTGAGCTTTATCCTCTTCCTGCCATCTGAACGCGCGAAACTCCAAAACTATCTGGAAGCGATCAAGTAGCTCCCGATAGACCATTCACTCTAGAATCGTCACTGTCATTTCAATCCGATCGTTCGGGAGATCCCGCTCATTTCTCGGCAGGTTGGCGATCTTGTCAGCCACACCCAATCCCCTCGTCACTTCGCCAAAAACGGTGTACTTCCGGTCGAGAAAGAACGAATCCTCAACAATGATGAAAAACTGAGACCCGGCAGTATCAGGCTCGCCGGCTCGCGCCATCGACACGATGCCTCGCTTGTGCGGCGTATCGCTGAATTCAGCCTTCAACAGAATTGGATTACCCTTTTCGTCCTTGGGTCCCCCCTGGCCGAACGTGTCCTTCCTGAGCGAGTACTTGGTATTGGGGTCGCCTCCCTGAATCATGAAGCCTGGAATCACGCGATGGAAAATTGTCCCGTTATAGAAACCGGACTTCGCCAAGTTGATGAAATTCTCAACGTGCTTAGGGGCGAGATCTGGATATAACTTAAGTTCCATTTCTCCGAACCGAGTCTTGATGATGGCTCTCGGACGAGGGTCCGGAAGAGGCGGCGGCGCCTTGACGTCGCTTTTCCCGGAGCAGCCGGCAAAGACATTCATGGCCATGATCATAGCGGTGATGATCACGAGACCGCTTCCTTTTCCCACTAGCCGTCTCCTCCCTGCCCCCGGACCATGCTACTCAACGACGACGGTCATCTCGGCGCGTTCGTTCGGGAGGTCACGCGCATTCCTCGGCAAATTGACGATCTTATCAGCCACTTCCATTCCTTTCACGACTTCGCCGAATGCCGTGTATTGCCCGTCCAGAAAGTTGGAATCTTTGACGACGATGAAGAATTGCGAGCCCGCACTATTGGGGTCGTTACTGCGCGCCATCGAGACAATGCCGCGGCGATGCGGTGTGTCATTGAACTCTGCTTTGAGCCTGTCGCTCGGTCCACCCATACCGTAGGTCTCGGGCTTCTTCGGATCTTTCGTGTTAGGATCACCCCCCTGGATCATGAAACCTGGAATCACGCGATGAAAAATCGTTCCATTGTAATAGCCTGACTTGGCCAGTTTGATGAAATTCTGAACATGGTTCGGGGCCTTGTCGGGGAAAAATGCGATCTCCATGTCTCCGAATTTAGTCTTGATCACCGCTTTTGACGCTTTCCCTCCGCCCGTCTCCCCGGCAACTGAAGCGGGTCCCACGAGAGCCCAGGCAGCTGTCATGACGCTCATTGCCATTGCCAGTGTCATCACCAGTCTTTGCATGTCTGTACCTCCATGATTCGTATGTGGCCTTTATCATACCAGCCCCGTCGACCGTCAAGGTCCGGCTTCATGCAATGCTTGTTTTGCTGCAAACTGCTCTGCTTCCTTCTTGCTGCGTCCGGTTCCTCTGCCGACTACTTTCCCGTTGACGGCAACTTCAACTTCGAAGAGTTTGTCGTGATCAGGTCCCGACTCACGAACGACTGTATATGAGGGAAGACTATCAAAGCGTCGCTGACACCATTCCTGGACCTGCGTCTTGTAATCGTCCTCACCCGGACGATGCTGCTGGGTGACCACTCGCCTCAATTCGTGCTCCAACAGTCCGGTCACGACGCGACGGGATGATTCGAGTCCGCCATCGAGATACACCGCGGCGATGAGGGCTTCCAGCGCATCAGCAAGCAGCGAATCTTTTTCGCGTCCTCGTGACAGCTCCTCGCCGCGGCCAAGCCGCAGACAGTCCCCCACTTTGAGGCGTCTGGCGACATCAGCCAGCATCGATTCACTGACCAGTCGAGCCTTATGCTTCGAAAGGGCGCCCTCGGATGATTGCGGCAGCAACGCCGCGAGTTGCTCACTGACGACAAGCGACAACACGGCGTCCCCCACAAATTCCAGCCGCTCGTTATGCGAGCCCGTCGTGGTCTTCTGCTCGTTGATAAATGACTTGTGCGTCAAGGCCTCTTGAAGCAACACGGGATTGATGAACCGATAGGCAAGGGCGGCTTGAAGCGAATCCAGCGGGGGAGCCGGTGTCATACAAATAGGCAGACGCCCCGAGGCGTGAATCCATTAAGCTTCGGGTTTTTTGAAGAGCAGGCAGGCATTGACCCCGCCGAATCCGAACGAATTCGAGAGTGCCACATTGACCGTCGCAGGTCTGGCCTTGTGGGGGACATAATCCAGATCGCATTCCGGATCCGGGTGGTCGAGGTTAATGGTCGGCGGGAGAATACCGTGGTGAATGGCCAGAATGCTGAATACCGCTTCGATGCCGCCGGCGGCGCCCAGCAGGTGCCCGGTCATCGACTTCGTGGAACTTACCGGGATGCGCAAGGCCCGTTCACCAAAGACTTGCTTGATCGCCTTGGTCTCGATGACATCCGCCATCGTCGATGTGCCATGGGCATTAATGTAGCTGACCTCATCTTTCCCCATATCGGCATCTGCCAGCGCCAATTCCATACACCGCACGGCGCCCTCACCTTCTTCGGAAGGAGCGGTGATGTGATAGGCATCGCTATTCATGCCGTAACCCACCACCTCGGCGTAGATGCGGACGCCCCGCCGCCGAGCATGTTCCAGCTCTTCCAGCACGATCACGCCGGCGCCTTCACCGAGGACAAATCCGTCACGGTCTTTATCAAACGGACGACTGGCTTTCGTCGGCTCGTCATTTCGGAACGAGAGCGCTTTTGACGCGGCAAACCCCGCGACGCCAAGTGTAGTAATCGCGGCCTCTGCACCGCCGGCCACCATCACGTCCGCTTGACCGCGCTGGATAAGCCGGAATGCATCGCCGATGCAATGATTCCCTGTCGCGCACGCCGTGACTGCACAGGAATTGGGTCCCTTGGCGCCCAACCGAATCGCCACCTGTCCGGAGGCGAGATTGATGATGGTCATCGGGATAAAAAACGGCGAGACCCGGCCAGGCCCTTTGTCTTTGAGGACCGTATGGTAGTGCTCGATGGATCCCAACCCGCCGATCCCTGAGCCGATATAGACTCCGACTTTCGTCGCCTCTTCCGGTAAGACCTTGAGTCCGGCATCATCCGCGGCCAATTGGGCTGCGCCCACCGCATAGTGGATGAAGGCATCCATTTTCTTGATTTCTTTTTTCTCGATGAATTGGGCGGGATCGAAATCCTTGACCTCACCGGCGATTTGGGCGTCATAGCCGGCGGGATCGAACTTGGTGATCCGGCCGATTCCGGATTGGCCGGAGCAGATCGCTTTCCAGGTTTTGTCCACGCCGGTGCCGAGAGGGGTTATCAGCCCGAGACCGGTGACGACAACGCGTCTCTTCGCACCGTCGCTCTTCACGTTCAACCTTTACGATTTTTCCTTGATATAGTCCAAGGCCTTGCCGACAGTCAGAATCTTTTCCGCGTCCTCGTCGGGAATTTCAATTCCAAATTCCTCTTCCAGCGCCATGACGAGTTCGACGGTATCCAGTGAATCGGCGCCCAGGTCTTCGACGAAGCTGGCTTCCGACGTCACTTCATCTTCCTCGACTCCAAGTTGTTCGGCGATGATTTTCTTCACCCTTTCGTCTACTGTAGCCATAAACGTGCAATCCTCCTTCCAGATCTGTCGTTCCCCAACTGTCTCATCCGCCGCGGACATTGTCCGCAGTATGTGGTTTGTCATCCAAGCTCAGGCGGCCAAGGTCTATCAAGACATGAGCATGCCACCGTTCACATGCAGCACATGCCCCGTAATATAGGCCGCATCCTCAGAGACTAGAAAGCGCACGGCGTTCGCAATGTCCGCCGGCGTGCCGAGGCGGGCAAGAGGAATTTGCTTTTGCAGCGCCTCCTTGACCTCAGGAGACAAGCCCTGCGTCATCGCCGTGTCGATGAACCCGGGAGCCACCGCATTGACGGTGACGTTCCGGCTGGCGTATTCACGCGCCGCCGTCTTCGTAAAGCCGATGACAGCTGCCTTTGACGCCGCGTAATTTGCCTGTCCCACGTTCCCCATTGCGCCGACGATCGAGGCAATATTCACTATTCGACCATAGCGCTGTTTGGTCATGGGCTGCAAGACCGCTTTGGTGCAGTGAAATGTGCCGTTCAAATTGACCTGAAGCACCAGATTCCAATCTTCTTCCTTCATCCGTAGTAGCAGCCCGTCGCGGGTGATGCCGGCATTATTGACCAGGATATCGATCGTCCCCCACTGTTTGAGCACCTGGTCGGCCATGGTCTTGGTGTCATTGGAGTCTGCCACGTTCACTTTGACATTGAGGGCTTTCCTGCCGATCTTCTCGATTGC
>DASTQY010000479.1:0-4296 GCA_035761525.1 Nitrospira sp.
ACCGCGAGCTCGGGATTTCGCTTATGGAAATGCGCAATCGACGGCGGCAGGCCATTGACGAAGCGCTCACCCGTCTGAACGAAGGCACCTACGGTATCTGTGCCGAGTGTGGGGTGGAAATCAGTGAGCGACGGTTGGAGGCCGTGCCTTTTGCAAAGCTCTGCGTCGAGTGTCAGGCGAGAGAAGAGCTTCTCGAGAAGATTGAGAAGGAAGAAGAGCGCGACTAGTTTCGCATTCGCCCCGCCATGGTTTCGCATTGCATGCCGCCGTCCGTCCGTTCCCTCAGTGTCAGCCCTCGGCTCGGTACGGTAACCGAGATCTCACATTATGACCGGCACCCAAACACCGACACGTGCAGTGGTGCTTGCGAGCGGCGGGCTTGACTCTACGGTCACGGCCGCACTAGCCCGCGAGGCCGGCCATGAGTTGATGTGGCTGACCGTTGATTACGGACAACGTCATGCGGTTGAAATTGAGCGCGCTCGCCGGCTTGCCGCAGCCATGAGCGTCGCCAGGCATACCGTAGTCTCAGTGGATCTCCGCGCGATCGGAGGGTCGGCACTGACGAGCGATGTGGCGGTACCAAAAGACCGGCCGAGTGCCGACCGCAGCCATGGCATTCCGACCACCTATGTGCCGGGCCGGAACCTCATCTTCCTTTCTCTTGCCGCAGCACATGCCGAAGTGGTGGGTGCACCCGTGATCTATTTCGGAGCCAACGTACTGGACTATTCAGGGTACCCCGACTGTCGACCCGAGTTTATCGCGGCTTTTGAAGAGGCCGTGCGTGCCGGTACAAAGGCGGGCGCCGAGAACCTCCGTCTTCGTGTCTGCGCACCACTGCTTACCATGAGCAAGGCCGAGATCATTCAAACCGGTGTCCGCTTGGACGTGCCCTTCCACTTGACTCACAGTTGTTACGATCCGGTTGGCGACCTCGCGTGCGGGCGGTGCGATAGTTGTCTGATCCGCCGCGACGGCTTCTCCAACGCAGGGGTTGTGGATCCGACGGCCTATGCTGTAACTTGAACATGCCTTGCGCTCGATCCACCGGCGCGTTGGAACGCTGTTGAAAGATGATGGCAGTCTCCCCTGAAGAATTTTTCATGTATCTGACGATCGGGTTGATCGTGATCGCACCGATCGCTGCGCGACTCTACCGCCGCATGACGCTGCGTCGGACACAGCGGATGCTGCGTGAGCAATTCACCGAGCCGGCACGCGGGCAAGGAGAACGGCAGTGAGAACGGGATCTGCCGTGCTACACGTGTCCCTGCTGGCCCTCACGGGGATGCTCGCCATCATCGCATGCGACTCATCGCAGCCGAAATCCGCCGTCGGAGGAGCCACGGTTCCAGCGGAATTGCAACGTGGAGAAACCAAATTTCACGCGCATTGTTCGGCCTGCCATGGTCCACAAGGCACTGGGACACAGCAAGGTCCGCCGCTCGTTCATAAGATTTATGAGCCCAACCACCACGGCGACGCGGCGTTTCAGCGCGCCGCCACATTCGGAGTCAAAGCCCACCATTGGGAGTTCGGCAATATGCCGAAGATCGACGGAGTCACTTCGGCAGACGTCGAGCAGATCACCGGCTATATCCGCTGGCTGCAGCGTCAAGCCGGCATCTTCTAAGTTCTCGTATTCCTTCCACTCGTTCGCCTTCGAGCCGGTTTGACTTTGTTCGCAAGCGCTTCGTAAGGTAAACCTACGAGTTCGAAAACGATGCGGCGGGGCATGTTGCCAGGTCGTCCTTCACTCACACTACAATCAAAGCACAGGAGGGCACATGAGAAGAGCAGCCGGAGGTCCTGTGATTGTGCTCAGCATCATGATGGGATTTGGAAGCATCGGATGCGCGGCGATCGATGCAGGACATGAAGGTGTATTGGTGGAACAGCCGTTTTTCTTCGGTCATGGCGGCGTCGATCCGGTTCCGTCGAAAACGGGACGTGTGTGGCTGGCGCCGACAACGCACGTGGTGGATGTCGATGTCCGGCCGGTCCAATATTCTGAACATTTCGACATCATCTCCGCCGAGAATGCCCCCGTCTCTTTCGATGCGTTCATGATCGCAAATGTCGTGGAAGGGCGCTCACCTGAGTTGATCGCACGGTATGGTCCGCAATGGTACCACAATAACGTGAAGGAGGCCTTCCGTACGTTCGTGCGTGAAGAGGTGCAAAAATATCCGCTCTTCCAGTTGACCACCGATCCGACGACTCGCACCAAACTTCAGGAGGCCATCGCGAGAGAAGTCCAAACCAAATTGATCGAAAAACAGAACATCCCTGTGAGGCTGAACCGCGTCGTCGTCGGTAGTATCCTTCCTCCGAAGGGTGTGGTGGAGCAAACCACCCAGACCATCGTTCAGGAACAACGAAAGATTACGATGGTGGAATTTCAGAAGGCGGAGGAAGCCCGAGAAAAAGCGGAAAAGCAGCGTGGCATTGCCGACCGGGCCTACCGCGAATCGCTCGGTCTCACGGCTCCGGAGTTTGTGGATCTTCGGAGGATTGAAGTGCAGAAGGAGATTGTCCAGCACTCACCGTCGGCGCTGACGGTCATCATGGGATTGGAACGGTTCGGAATCAATCTGCCGCCGATTGGTGCAGACAAATAAGCATAAGGAAGGCACAGAGACAGAGATGGAGCCGTGAGGTCACGGCTCCATCTTGTGCGACTAAGGTTTATTGGGCCTTCGAAATTGAGGTCACTTGGCCGTTGGAATCGACCTGCGCTTCGACCATGTCACCCACCTGAACCTGTTGGCTCATCTCAGGCGACAAAGCAATCGGCATTTCCCTGTGCTGACTGTCGCGGACAATGTATTCTTCTCCACCACCAACCTTCGTAGACTTTTCGTTCCGCAGCAGTTCGCCCTTGATGGTTTGGGTGCGCGGCGCGGCGGCAACAGTACTCGTTGGGGATGACTTCGAACCAGGTACTTCATTGCTTTGTCCCAGTGCGATCGACTGCCTCAGGGCCGCAATGCCTGCTGCCAGATCAGGATTATTGCCGGAGCGCCTTGCCTCCTTCGCATGGTCCAATGACAGTTCGGCGTTTTGGATCATGTCCGGCACGTTACCCTCGATGGCAGCGATCTCTGCCGCCCGGGCGTGTTTAGCTGCTTTATCCGCATAGCGATCGTAATAGGCATTTTCCTTTGTCTGATAGTAGTACCGGTGCGCACAGCCTGAGTCAGCATAGATCACTTTGCCGTTGGCATCGACTTTTGAAGGACAATCTCCCGCGACGCCGACAGGATCAGGCCTCGCCAGCTTATCGCCAGGCTGGGAATCCCACGTCTTGATGCCGGCTGCCCGGGAGAGTCGGACACGGGCCTCACGGATGGCAGTCATGCTGGCGTTCTGTTGGCGAAAGCGATCCGGACAAGCCGGATCATCGTAAATGACCTTGCCATTGGCATCGGTTTTGGAAGAACAGGCTGCCGCCAGTCCCGCACGTTCTTTTTCGGAGGTGGTACCCACCTGGCTGCGAAAGCGATCCGGACAAGCCGGATCATCGTAGATGACTTTGCCGTTGGCATCGACTCGTGAAGAACAGGCCGCTGCCAACCCTGCACCATCGCTTGCAGGGGTGGCTCCCGCCTGGCGGCGAAAGCGATCCGGGCAGGTTGGATCCTCGAACACCACAGTGCCTTGGGCATCCGTCCGTGATGGGCATGCTGCCGCGATTTCCGGCGAGCGATCAGAAAGCCCTGCTCGGGACGTCGAATCATAGGTTTTGGCTCGGGTGGTGCCACGATCGCTGACGACGTCGCTTCGCGGCAGATCGCTGGGCGGCGAAATAGTAGCGGTGGCCCCCCGCGATATGTCTCCAGACGGAGGAGCAGTCGTGGTCTTTGACTTGGATCCGGAGGAACAGGCCGACAAGAGAAGAACAAGTGAAAGACCGCCCATCACGGTCTTCATATAATGCGCGTGTACCATAAAGCCTCCTTTATATGACGCAGTTTAGCCTTAGTCGGGCATGACGGGCTGCCCCGGGGTCCCTGCCGACAGGCACCAGATTTCAACCTTTCTGTTCAAGCTAGTGCTCAATCCGAGATAAGGCCACTAGGCATATCCCTGTATTTCGATGAAAGGAGGATGGTTGTCATGCCTGGGTTCGACCCCTCTATGTCTCTAATAAAACGGCTCGTTCAGGAACCAGGGGATATTTCAGTGGTCATCGAGCGACTCTCCGGTAGGCTAGTGACGAGGATATGATCGATGAAGCGACGACCATCGCAGGATGTCTGGGAAGCGTTTCACATCGTGACAGATGCAGCA
>DASTQY010000480.1:0-5674 GCA_035761525.1 Nitrospira sp.
GGGCGAGTTCGCAAGGACTTTCTTGCCCGATGCCTCGGGAGCAAATGCGCGACAGCTGTGTGAGGCGGAATAATTGTCTCCTCAGCGGACAACTCGTCGGTGAGTGACGGTAAGAGGACGGATATTTTGATGAGTGGGCGCCCGCTCAGGAACGGAATAGGTAGGCAGAGGAGATGAACCCCTCTGCCTTTGCCGTCTTTCGCCGTATTCGACGAAGCCGCGGGTTTGTCACGAAATCGAGAGTGGGCGACTCTCAGGCTCAATGACGAGCGATCCGAAACGGGGGCGCGCCCGGATCGTTCATGTCCCGTCGGTTTCGTCATCGACGGAAGACAACGCCTTTCTTCATCACACGGAGAATCCCTCTCGCACGGCATACAGTCGTGCTCGACCGGCCTCAAGCCGCGAGGGAGGATTGCGACGTCAGATCGTCCTTCCGTTGCTGCATCGTCATGCCAAGCGCGAGCACGTCTAACTGTGCCGCGGCGAGCGGTAGGATCGCGTCCTCCTCTTCCGCAACGTGCTCGATCACGGCATCCTCCAGCTCAGTGAACATCTCTCGGTAGTCGGTGCTCTTCGGATCCAGAGATTGCAATTGCTGAATCAGCTCTCTGACCGTCCCGTGACTGTCATACGCGGCGGTGATAATTTCCGACTCCGCTTCTTCATCCGTCTCGTCCTCCAACACCTCGAGTTCGGCTCCGTCGATGTCATCCATTGCGCCTTCCGCTTCTTGATCCCTCTCGCCGTCATCGGAGACATCCAATCCGTTGCCCTCTGTCTCATAGTCAAGCGATTCGAGCTTGGCCTGGACGGCGGGGTACAGAAGTTCTTCTTCAAGCTTCGAATGGATTTCGAGCTCAGTGAACAACCGCCGGGCGATCGAACCCTTGTCGTCGTCCGAAGCGCCATGAAACTCCTCAAAGAGCTTTCGCACTTGTTTATGATCCGCCTTGAGTAATTGCACTGCATCAAGCGGCTGGGAACTCTTGGACTTCTTCGGCGTCCGCTTTGCCATAGCTTCCTCCTTGCCGTTCACGTGAAGCCCCTCCGGGGCGTTACCCATTCACGACCGTCCCACCATTGGGATGCAGTACTTGACCGGTCGTGTAAGATGAATCCTGAGACGCAAGAAACACATAGCTTGGGGCGACCTCCTCCGGTTGGCCGGCGCGTTTGAGAGGCACATCGGAACCGAATGATGCTACCTTGTCAGCCGGGAAGGTGGAAGGAATGAGAGGAGTCCAAATTGGGCCCGGTGCCACAGCGTTGACGCGGATCTTTTTCTCAGCCAGGGCTTGCGATAGCGAACGGGTAAACGCAACGATCGCACCCTTGGTCGAAGCATAGTCGAGCAGTTGCGCGCTACCTTTATAGGCGGTGACCGACGTCGTATTGATGATGGCGCTCCCTTCCTTGAGATGGGGCAGCGCCGCCTTCCCCATATAAAAGTACGAGAAGATATTTGTGCGAAACGTGCGCTCCAACTGCTCCGCGGTGATATCCTCCAAACTGTCCTGGGGGTGTTGCTCCGCCGCATTGTTCACCAGTATGTCGAGTCTGCCGAATTCACGGACCGTTTGTTGGACGGTCTGTACGCAGAAGTTCTCGTCTCCGACATCGCCCGCAATCACGAGACAGCGCCGGCCCTCACCTTCCACCATGCGCCTGGTCTCCTCGGCATCCTCGTGCTCGTTCAAATAGACAATCGTGACATTGGCGCCCTCTTTTGCATAGGCGATCGCCACTGCACGACCAATTCCGCTATCGCCGCCGGTGATGAGCGCCACCTTATCGCGCAGCTTTCCGCATCCGCGTTGCTCGGGGCTCTCGCTTTCCGGCCGCGGCGTCATCGCTGTTTCGAGCCCGGGCTGACGCGACTGGTGTTGAGGGGGGCGCTGCTGTGTTTTTGTGTCCGGCATGTGCTCTCGTTATCTCCCTGTGGTTCCGGTTGATCCGTTGTTGTTGGTTCCTGCGTTGCTCCCGCTGTGAGTCTGTCCGCCGATTCCGGAATGACCGCTGCCTGCACTGCCCATTCCGGAGCCGCTGCCCGGTCCAGGGCTTGCTCCGCTGCCGGTTCCACCTTGACCGGTCTTCCCTGGGCCTCGGTGTGTGCCAGGCCGGAATTTATTTTTGGATTGTCCAGAAGGTGACGGAGAGGCCGATTGGGCGATGGCGCTTAACGGGGCCAGCCCCATCACCACTATCAAGCCCCAAACAACGAGCAGCGACCCCAGGCGCAAAGGCATTCCACATCTCCTCAGAGAACATTGAGGCGGCTGCAAGAGGCAGACCCAGGCGTTCCGTGCGCGCAAGGTGGTATTGCCTCGCGAGGGTGGAGGACGACAGCATCCTATCTGCGCTCAGGGGGACAAAGTGTCTGACGTAGGACAGCTGGTCCCTTCGCTGAGGGGGTGGCGCATTCAACTCTCTCGAAGACGCTGTCATTTACCAGTCTCACACGAGCAAAGGCATTCGACTTGCAGTTCTGCACTGACCGCCATATGAATACCGCGAGAAAATTGCAGAAGCCTCCGGAATCTCAGCGTCATCAGACGCGCTCCTCTCGATTATCTCTTTTCGAAATCGGCCGGAATTGCTGGAGGGTCGAACGCGCTGATCGTGCCTCATTCTTGGTCGATGGCGAGGCATATTTTCGGGCCTTCCGCGAGGCTGCCATCCATGCACGCCATCACATCATCATCCTGGGCTGGGATTTCGACAGCCGAATCAACATGCTGATCGATCGTGAGCCGGACGGTTTCCCGGACCGCCTCGGAGAGTTCCTGCACGATCTGCTTATTCGCAGGAAAGATCTCCATATCTATGTGCTGACCTGGGACTTTCACATGATCTACTGGAAGGAACGGGAGTGGTGGCTCCCTTCCAAACTGGTGGCACACCGACGGCTACATTTCTTTAAAGACGGAGCGCATCCAGTGGGCGCGTCCCATCATCAGAAGATTGTGGTCATCGATGATTCGTTGGCCTTTGTGGGCGGAATGGATTTCGCACAATGCCGCTGGGATACGAACCGTCATGCCGCCCATCATCCCAAGCGTCAGCTCTTGCAAAATGGGGGGCCATGCCGGCCATTTCACGACGTTCAGCTCATGGTCAAGGGGCCCGTCGCGGCCGCGCTCGGAAACCTGGCTCGTGATCGTTGGCGCTTCGCGACCGGCCGCTTCATTCCTCCGGCGAAGACGGCGCGTGTGGAGGATCTCTGGCCTCAGGGCGCGGAACCCGATTTGTCCGCTGTTGAGGTTGCCATTGCTCGAACGGCGCCGCCCTTCGCGGATCGTGCGCCGATTGGGGAGGTTGAAGCACTGTTTTTAGACAGTCTGACTAGGGCGAAGCGGTATATCTACATTGAGACCCAGTATCTGACGTCACGCACGATAGCCGAGTGCCTTGCCTCGCGGCTTCGAGATCCGAAAGGGCCGGAAATCGTCATGGTACTGCATCCGAATAGTGATGGCTGGCTTGAGCAACACACGATGGACGTCCTCAGGGGAAGAGTGTTACAGCGACTTCGGGCCGCGGACAAGTTTCACCGCCTGAATCTCAACTATCCTAAAATTCCCGATCTCCACGGACAATGCATCAGCATGCACAGCAAAGTTTGCATCATCGACGATGAGATGGTCCGTGTCGGGTCGGCAAATCTCAGTAATCGCTCCATGGGGTTCGATACCGAATGCGATCTGGCGATTGAAGCGGCTGGGGATCCGGCCGTTCAGCATGCCATCGCGAGATTCCGGCATACCTTACTGGGGGAGCATCTAGGCATTAGCCGGGACGACGTTCAACGAGAACTTGACAAGGATGGTTCGTTGATCGGAGCGGTCGAACGGCTGCGCGGTGGAGCGCGGTCTCTCGGACATTTTGACGGGACGGTGTCGGCCGACGTGAACGAGGTCGTGCCCGACGAAGCGTTTATCGACCCTAGCCGGCCCTACGATGCCCAATTTTTCCCCGTGGAACGGCGCAAGCCGGCTGTTCGACAGATCGTCGCAGGCACGGCCGGATTGTTCCTGCTGGTCTTGCTCGCGGGCTTGTGGCACTGGACGCCCTTGCGCGATCACATCGAAGTCTCCTCCCTCGTCAATTATTTGGAGGACTTTGCCAATGGGCCATTGGCTTTGCCCATCACGATGACGGGGTTCTTGATCGGCGGACTTCTCGTCATGCCGGTCATGATTTTGATTGCGGTGACCATCCTGGCTTTCGGGCCTTGGTGGGGATTCTGGTATGCGTTGATCGGCATGACGGCAAGTGCCATGTTGACGTTCTGGATGGGCCGGCTGCTCGGGCGACGGGTAGTGGATTACCTCCCCGGGTCCCGCGTGCATCGCATCAGCCGCGCACTGGCGGCGAAGGGTGTCCTGACCGTTGTCGCGCTGCGCATTATCCCCGTCGCGCCATTTTCGATTCTCAATGCGATGGCCGGCGCTACGCATATCAGGACACGGGATTTTTTCGTGGGAACCGTACTTGGTGAAATGCCGGGTTTGGTAGGCCTCGCCCTCTTCCTTGATCAAGTGACGGAAACCATTCGTCACCCCGGGTGGAAAAGCATCCTCATCTTGGTGGGAATTGCCTGTCTCATGGTGTTTGTCGCGTGGGGGCTCAGCCGCTGGTTGTCGAGCCGATCGACGGAAGGAGACCACGGAAAGTCAGCGGCATAACGATGCGCCTCACGTTCGCCACTTACAACATTCACCGATGTGTCGGCCGGGATGGACGGTATGACCCTGACCGCATTCGTGATGTCATCCGCGAGCTCGATGCAGATGTCATTGCCGTACAAGAGATCGACGCCCCCGACCGGCACGGCCTTGAACTGGCTCACTGGTTAGGCGAAGAGTCCAAACTGCAAGTGATCGCTGGGCCCACGCTCTTGGAACGCAAAGGGCACCACGGGAATGCGGTGTTCACGCGCTGCCAGCGGGGAGAAATTCGGCTGCTGGACTTCAGCGTGCCGATGTACGAACCGCGTGGTGCTATCGACCTGGACCTTTCGTGCGGAGGCGTGACGGTACAAGTGATTGCAACCCATCTCGGCTTGCGGCCATGGGAACGACGCATTCAGGTAGAGCGGCTGCTTCAAGGGGTCGGGGAGAATTGCGTTCTTATGGGGGATTTCAACGAATGGTGGCTATGGGGGCATCCCTTGCGGGCCATCAAAGCCATCTTCGGTCATTCACCTGCCTTGCCAACCTTTCCCTCCTTTCGGCCGGTCCTCGCGCTCGACCGGATCTGGGTCCGTCGTACGGGACGAGTGAAATCGCTGGCGGTTCATCGGACGCGGCTATCGGCCAAGGCCTCGGACCATCTGCCTCTCAAGGCCGTCGTGGAATGGGACGCCGAGGAAAACACCGACCGATAACCAGATGCTCTGCGGTCGTCATTGATCTTCTGGTGCGGTGGCAGCCAGGGGTTGATCTGGTGTGATGACGACATCGGCAATGGCCGTGTCCATGACCCTGACCGCCCGGCCTTCCTCATCGAGTCGCAGGGCGATGCGAGCGCCGACGATGACGTTCTCGAACAAATACGCCTTGGGCACCTCGAAATAAATAGGACGCCCCAAGTCTGTCTTCAGTAATCCTCGCCCGTTCAACAGATCGAGCTTCAACAGGGTGCCGGAAACAAGATGCAGCGTGCCTTCCTT
>DASTQY010000481.1:0-4793 GCA_035761525.1 Nitrospira sp.
CACACTGTCGCCCCGATTCTCGGCCAACAAGGTCGCGTGCCAATCTCCGACGGCACGCGACCTTTCAGTGCGGATCTTCAACGACGCCGTTTTGGGCGATTCACATTCATCATGACAAGGAGGAAGACGATGCCAACCACCACGGTCACGACCCCAAGTGCCTCCGACATCCTGTTTCACCGTGCAGGATCCCTCACCAGCACCGAACCGCTGAAGCACAAGCCGGAAGCGCCACGCATGGTCCGGTTGACCGTCAATCTGCCGTCGCACCTAGTCGAACAAATGCGCGACGCGGTGTACTGGACACCGGGACTTACCCTCGCTTGGCTCGTGGCAAGAGCAGTGCGCGCCTCACTGACGGAACTGGAGACCATTCATCAAGGACCTTTTGCCAAACGTACAAAGCCGCTCCGGGCCGGCCGGCCCAGACTGTTGGGCCAATCCATGAAAGTCCGGCCGCTTGGAGGCGATGACTCTACAGGCACCCCACCCCAGGGGGCTGTTTCGTTACGACCAATACCCTGAGCGAGCGGCGCGAGGACTCGAGGTGGATGGAAGGCGAGCCAATAGCAGGATCAGCGAGGTCTGCCGGAACTCACGCAGATTCCCTTGAAGACTCCGCGGATGCCGAAATAGGCAAACGAGTCTTTGAGATTGGAATAGAGCCGCTTGAAGCGGCCCATCTCCGGATTGGTCACGTACTCCATGGTCAAGGCAATCCGTTCCTCTCCAGCTCCCAGCGGGGTGACGGCGTGCCAGAGCTTGTCACCGTTGAAAATAACCATGTCGCCGGGTTGCGTGACCAGTTCGAGCGTGCGAGGCGTGCGGTTGGGAACATCCTTGAAGAGTTCGCACACCAGTTTGCACTGAGTGGACTTGTCGACGAGCCCCATCAGAATCGTGTAGCGGGCGCCCTTGTAATAGCTGGTGTCATAATGAAATCCAATATGATCGCCGGCTTCCGTGTAATAGTACAGCGCGCATGAATGTGGATCGTTGTCAGGACACAGCATGAGCCTGGCTTCGGTAAGCCGGCTGAGAAATGCGAGGAAGTCGGGCGAGCGGTACAAGTCGAGAAAGAGCGGCGCGTGCTCCTGCACCGTGTAATAGCTGACGCTGCCGCCCTTTTTATGGCCCGGGATATAATTCCGGTTCAGCTGTCCCTTGACGCGCTGGGCCTGCGGAACCAACGTCGCCTCGACGAAGTCCCTCGGAAGAAATTGTGGAATGACGACGAATTCATTTTGGTCCCAGTATTCGCGGTGCAATCGATCAACGTCCAGCTTCCCGACCGCTTGTGTTGTGGCTTCGGCCACCGTCGTCAGCAGTGCTGTACTCATCGGAGACATTCCCTTCTCAGCTCGCGGCTGTCGACCGCCACGAATCAGGGCTGGCCGAGTACCGGAGCCTTGACGACTTCGACATCGGGCGGGAGCTTCGGCACAAAAAGATCGTCACCGAGCCCGATGTTCGACTGCAGAGCGGAAAATTCGAAATTAGACACATTGCCGCTTGACTCATAGAGCCACAGGCTTCGGATAAAATAGGTCTTGGGGAACACTTCGACGACGATTTTCTGCACGGTCCGATGCGCATCACCTTCATGCGCCTTCGGCACCAAGGTCACTAGCCTGACCCCGCCAATCCCACGGCCGTTACCCGCTGTCGGCTCGGACTCGAATGAGGCGTCCAGTTTTGCGGCGCCTTGTAAGAGCTCAAGCGGCGCCTTTGACGCCGCCATTTGCGTCAGCTTTCCCACCAGGACTTGTTTGTGCTCGGGAACATACACTTTCACATCATCCCTATCCACATAGATGTCCTCGGTCGAAGGCTCCAGATAGTTCCATCGCAAGCGGCCGGGCTTCTTAATGTAGACTTTGCCCGATGAGGTCATCGGTCGTTCGAATCCCTCAATAGTCGTCTTTTGCACGAAATCCGCCTGAAGATCTCTGGTCTTCTCATAGCGCGATTGCAAGCGTTTCACCACTTCCCGCACTTCTTTGCGAGACTGGTCATCCGTCACGTCTTGAGCCGACGCCGTCACCAAGACGCTGCTCGTCAGCAAGACGGCGCTACACATGCAACCCCACCGGATCATTCGTGGGCGTCTCCAACAGGGCCGCGCCGCCCGATGACTTCACGACGGCCGTCGCGTCCCGCTGCTCCCACCAGACCGTCCGCTTCCATCTGCTCGATCATTCTTGCGGCGCGCGGATAGCCGACCCGCAAGCGGCGCTGGATCAGTGAGGCTGAAGCTTGCCCCGTCGAGAGAACCAACTCTTTGGCCTGTTCATAGACTTCGTCCTGTGCTTCTTCCTCCTTCGCCTCTTCCTGCTTCAAGGACTGCAATTCCTGATTGTAACTGGGCAACGCTTGTGCTTTGACGAAGTCGACGACGCGGCGCACATCGTCGTCGGAGACGAACGAGCCGTGCAGACGCATCAGACGGCCGGTTCCGGATGCCAGGTAGAGCATATCGCCTCGACCAAGTAACGCCTCAGCGCCGTTGGCGTCGAGAATCGTCCGCGAGTCCGTTTTGGACGAGACTTGAAACGCGATGCGGGCAGGAAAGTTGGCCTTGATCAAGCCGGTCAGCACATCCACCGACGGTCGCTGTGTGGCCAGCACCAAGTGAATGCCCGAAGCCCTCGCCATCTGCGCGAGGCGGGCAATTTTGTCCTCGACATCTTTCGGCGCGACCATCATCAAATCCGCAAGCTCATCAATCATGACCACGATATAGGGTAACGGCTCCGGAGGCGTCGGAGGAGGCATGAAGGAACCGGGACTTCCGTCCGGCAGGGCCGTCTCGCCGGCCGCCAGGCGCTCCTCTTCAGAGAGAAACCGGATCGGGAGCTCGGGCTGGTCTGGCTTTACTTCCGTACCGGCGTCACCCAGCACGCCCTGAGCGCCGGCGACTTTTCGGTTATAGGAATCGATGTTGCGCACACCGGCCTCTGCCAGCAGCTTGTAGCGACGCTCCATTTCCTGAACGACCCAGCTCAGTCCCCGCGCCGCCGATTTGGGATCGGTAATGACGGGTCGCAGGAGATGAGGAATCCCATCGTATGTTTGGAACTCCAGCATCTTAGGATCGATAAGCAGCAGCTTCACTTCGTTCGGTTTTGCCGACAGCAAGATGCTGATCAGCATCGTGTTCAAGCTGACGCTCTTGCCCGCACCGGTCGCGCCGGCGACAAGCAAATGCGGCATCGTCTTGAGGTCCGCCGTGACCGGAGTCCCGAAAATATCCTTGCCAAGAGCGAGGGTGAGTTTCGAGCGCGCTCTTGTGAAGGCGTCGCTGGCGACGACTTCCTTCATGGAGACCGTTTCGCGCTGCGAGTTGGGCACTTCGATGCCGACGACGGATTTTCCCGGAATCGGGGCGACAATGCGCAAACTGATCGCTTTCATGGCTAACGCCAAATCGTCCGCAAGATTCACAATCCTGGCCACCTTGGTACCGGGCGCCGGCTCGAACTCATACATCGTGACGACGGGACCCGGGCGCACCTCGGTGACTCTGCCTTCAATGCCGAAACTCAGCAACGCTTTCGACAAAATGTCCGACTGCCCCTTCAACTCCTCGTCGGTGATGCGGGCGAGTACCCCTGAGGGTTCCGTCAATAATTCATCCGCATCCGGCAATTGATAGTCGCCGGTGTCCTCGACTTTGCCGACGAGGGGCGCATCCGGCTCCGGTTCAACCACTTCACGCGGCTCAGGCAAAACGACCGTTGGCGGCGTCACGGAAAACACCTCGGCGGAAGGGTTGTCTTCGGGTGTGGGGAGAACTTCTTCAATGACAGCACGAAGTGACTTTGGCTTTCGCGTCTTGGTCGGCTTCGCTGCATCCGGCACGCCCGCGTCCTGCTTCCGCTTCGGCATCAGCGCATTCACTCGTGCAAACGCGTTTCGTCCCCACTGTGGCGCTTGCACGGCGAGCTGAGCCAGCGACAAAGGCGCGGTGAAGAGCAGCGCGACCAGAAAGCCGGAGATGATGAGAATATGAGCGCCGGTATTCGCAAAATAGGCACGCAATCCCTCGGCCAGCAGTTGTCCGAAGAGGCCTCCCGCCTGGCCTCGAAAGACCATTCCGCTTGAGACTGTCGGCACCGCCGTCACTTCCAAGTGAAGCAAACCGCTCAGGAACAACAGAGCAGCCAGTGAGGCTCCGGCGTTACGTAGTCTGATTGAAAGATCGCTCTGGGTAAAACACCGGCCCCCGAGCAGTCCCAACAGGATGGGGAACAGATAGGCGGCACCGCCGATGAGAGAGAACAACAGAGAGGAAAAGACCGCACCCACGGAGCCAATCAGGTTGTGAGTCGGTGGGGTCATCGTCGCTGCAGGGGTGGCGACGACCTTCGGCTCACCCGGCACAAAGGACAGGAGGCTTAATAGGGTGAGCAGGCTGAGTGCAATCAGCATGACGCCGATCACTTCACGCTTGAGATGGGAAGGGGGGGCAGGGGCGCGGCGGGTCTCGCCCCGCTTGGCCGAGCTGGTTACGCCCATGTGCCGGATGCTAACACAGGGGGTCAACCAATTCAAACGACGACTGTCATCATGACATGTGTTTATGACGGCTTGGGACGATCGAGGCGTGTGGCAAGTCGACTGAAAGTGTCGAGACTCAATGTCTCTGCCCGAACGGTCGAGACGATGCCGACTGCGCTGATGGCATCTATGACCGCCTGTGGGTCGTATCCCTCATCGCGGAGTGAGTTCACCAAGGTCTTTCGTCTATGCGCAAACGCCGCCTTCACCACAGCGGCAAAAGCCGGTTCTTC
>DASTQY010000482.1:0-2781 GCA_035761525.1 Nitrospira sp.
CGCTTACCACCCCGCGCCCATCCGCAAACGTAACGCTCAGTAGTCTTCGCGTCGCGAACCTCGCTGCTCGCCTTTTCAACAGCCTTGTCGTGCGTCCGAGGCCCGTTAGCTGCGAGTGAGCTTTCGATAACGAATGCGATGTGGCTGGTCGGCTTCCTTGCCGAGGCGTTTTTTCCTGTCGGCCTCGTAGTCGCTGTAGTTGCCTTCAAACCAGACTACCTTGCTGTCGCCTTCGAACGCTAAGATGTGCGTCGCAATCCGGTCGAGGAACCACCGGTCGTGGCTGCTGATGACCGCACAGCCCGCAAAATTCTCGAGCCCTTCTTCGAGCGCGCGCAATGTGTTCACGTCGAGGTCGTTTGTGGGCTCGTCCAAGATGATGAGGTTAGCGCCTTCCTTGAGCATCCGCGCGAGATGGACACGGTTGCGTTCACCGCCCGACAGATCCTTTACCTTCTTCTGCTGATCGGTCCCCGCAAAATTGAACCGCGCACAGTAACCGCGCGCGTTAACCTCAACCTTCCCGAGCTTGATGGTTTCCTGCCCCTCCGAAATCACTTCGTAGACGGTTTTGTTGCCGTCAAGACTGCGGTCTTGGTCAACGTACCCCAGCTTGACCGTTTCGCCGATCTTGATTGAACCGGCATCCGGTTTGTCCTTCCCGATGATCATCTTGAATAGCGTCGTTTTGCCAGCGCCGTTGGGGCCAATGACGCCGACGATGCCACCTTTAGGCAGATCGAAGCTAATATCTTCGTAAAGAAGTTTGTCGCCAAAGCCTTTGGTCACAGCTTTGGCTTGCACGACAACATCGCCCAGCCGCGGGCCCGGCGGGATGTAGATTTCCAGATCATCGGTGCGCTGATCTTGCCGTTGACTGACTAATTCTTCGTAGCGGTTCAGGCGGGCTTTGCCCTTCGACTGCCGCGCCTTCGGTGACATTCTGATCCATTCCAACTCGTGCTCGAGCGTCTTTTGGCGTTTCGATTCCGCCTTTTCTTCCTGGGCCAGCCGTTCCTGCTTTTGCTCCAACCATGAGGAGTAATTGCCTTGAAATGGAATGCCGTGGCCGCGGTCGAGCTCCAAAATCCAGCCCGCCACATTGTCCAGGAAATAGCGATCGTGCGTCACCGCGATGACGGTTCCCTTGTATTGCTGCAGGTGCTGTTCCAGCCATTGAACGGACTCGGCATCCAGATGGTTGGTGGGCTCGTCGAGCAGCAGGATATCCGGTTCCTGGATCATCAACCGGCAGAGTGCCACACGCCGCTTTTCTCCTCCGGACAGGGTGTCGATCTTTTGCTCGGCGGGGGGACAACGAAGCGCATCCATGGCGATCTCGAGGTGATGTTCCAGCTCCCAGCCGTTCGCGGCCTCGATCTTTTCCTGCAGCTGAGCCTGCTTATCCAGCAGCTTCTCCATCTCGTCCGGCGATGAATCGCCGATCTTGTTGCTGACCGCTTCGTATTCTTTGAGGAGGGCAACCAGTTCGTGCTTGCCCTCCTCAACGACCTCCTTGACCGTCTTATTGGGATCAAGCTGCGGCTCCTGTTCGAGCAAACCGATGCTGTACCCTTTAGATCGAGAGATTTCGCCGGTGAAGTTTTGATCGACTCCGGCAATAATCCTCAACAGACTGCTCTTCCCCGATCCGTTCAAACCCAGCACGCCGATCTTGGCGCCGTAATAGAAGCCCAGATAGATCTCACGCAGCACTTGCTTCTTCGGTGGATATACCTTGCCGACATTGACGAGAGAAAAAATGACTTGCTTGTCGTTCGTGGCCATGAGTTGGTCGCTGCTCCTTCTTCTGTTCGCGAGTCCTTCGCAAAAGAGGCACCTTACCAGAGGCCGGAGGGCTCCGACAATCCTCCTAGATGCCCAGTTCCTCTGAGAGACGCACCTCGGATTCATCGATGATTTCTTCAAGACAGGTAAAGCAGGGAAAGGGAAAGCGATCGATCGGTATCGCACAGACCTCCCCTACGGATGTGTTCGGCTCGAGAGCCGGGCCGCCGCATTCTTTGTGCATAAGCGTCAGCATAGGGTTAGATCGCCCCGTCAACCAGAAGCCGACGCAGCTGTTCCATATGGTCAGGGCTGCTGAGTCGATGGTCGCCGGCGATCAACAGGAGTTCAACCGGAAACGACGAATCGCGACGGCGCAGATGCTCCACGAACTCTCGGCTGCCTTCCGGGTGAATCACCGTATCTCCGAGCCCGTGGACAATGGTAGTCCGAACGTGCCTCAGCCGGTTGAAGCTCGATTTCCAGTAGGCTTCGCTCTCCACCACCCATTTCCAGGATAGTGGCCAATCACGATGCGCCGGATCATCGTCCCATGGCATCCAGCCGGTACTGTGCCAGTCATGGCGCCGTTCGGGAGAAATGGTTTGCGCTCGAACTCCCATCATGTTGAAGGCCGGTGCAATGAGGATCAATCTGTCCACCTCTTCGCACTCTTGGGCCATCAACCATGCGATCCAGCCGCCGAGTGAGTTGCCGACAAGGGTCAACCCCTCACCGGTCTTGCGGGCAGCTGCGTCATTCCGGAGCATCGAGAGAACGGCTCGTGCATCCGCGAGCCAGTCCGACAGAGTGTAATCAGTAAAGACCCCGTCGGAATCACCGAATCCCCGGACATCGTAACAGCAAAAGCTCCATCCTTGCTCTTCGCACCATTGCAACAAGGCCCGGCTTTTGTTCCCCCAGCGTGTTGACAACAAGCCGGTGATGAACACGATGTGGCGGTCCGCTCCGTCTAAGCGATCCCCGCGTATC
>DASTQY010000483.1:0-5978 GCA_035761525.1 Nitrospira sp.
ACTGTCATTAGGAAGTTATGGACCGATACGGTAATCATCGGCTTATAGGTCGTTCATGATACACCGAAGCATTTTTGAAAGCAGGTGCCCTTGCGGTTGTCTCTGAGGCAGGTCTGGACAACTTGACTCGACAATTCAGCGCGCTTGTCTCAAAAGGCTGTCAGCCAGAAATTGGCTAAGGTTGCCGTGGCTCTATGCTGGTGAAGCGGCCTTTTTGTCCGTGATGTCCCGAAACACCAAAATTGCACCCGGCGAAGCGGGGTAGCCTTTGACTTCGTACCAATGCTGATCTTTAGGGTAGTAAAACTCGAAACTGATCTGCATGTGGTCTTGCATCACCGAACGTAGTTCCCGCTCAACGGTGGTGCCTTTCAAGTCTGGAAACAATTCCCAGACGGATTTCCCTTTCATATCCCGGAAGAAGTCCAGGTTAAATCGTTCGTAGATCGTAGCTGCTGCTTTATTCATGGCCAAAAACTTAGCTTGACCATCAAGTTTCACGACGGCATCAGCAATGCCGTCGAGAATCGTCATGAGGTCATCTGGTTGAAAAGCTCGTTGCATGCGCTTCCTTAAATGAACAATTAGGTTCGAGGCGAAGCCACCAACGGAATGGAGGAAGGATAAAAAAAGATTATCACGAATCGAACGTAGGTGATTACGATTTATCGCGTCACAAACAAAAATGCACGCAATGTAAGCACATGCCTACAAGTTCCCTTGTTCCTAACAAGCATGTGTGCGAATGTGCCTCGTCATGGCGTCCTCTGTTGACCCTCGCGATACTTCCGCTAATGCCCCGTGTCTGCATCCTCGGCTCATTCTCGAAACAACTACGCAGGATCGTCTCTACCTCACTGGCCATTACGTGTGTGAACAGTGTGGGCAGCATTTTGATCGACCTCCAATAAAGCAGCCCTCCTTACAAAAACATGACCCCCCGTCGAGGCCGACCACCTAATCTGACAAATCCGGTCAAAGAATTTAGGTGAGGAGAACGGAAGATTGGAAAGGGCTGCCGCACCCTTCTTTTAACGTGCGCTAGTCAGTTTTCTTGATGTGTTTGATCGCATTGACAATGGCCGGATACAGCGCGTGCAGCACTTCGCTCTTGTTGATCACAATCGAGGCGCCAGCAATCGTCATGGCTTTTTCATCTTCTCGAGGATCGCCAGCGGTCAAACCAATCACGGCCGTGAACGGATTGTTCACTTTGATTAATGTGGTTGCTGGTATGCCATTCAATACGGGAAGGTGAACGTCCATGACCACCGCTGCCGGCTTGAGTTTGGCCGCAAGGAGCACCGCTTCTTCGCCGTTGAGGGCCTCCCCCGCGATTGTCAGATCGTCATAACTCTCGATTATCTGGCGCAGCACCTGCCGAACATGAGCATGGTCATCGACGATGAGAACAGTAATCATAGGCATAAGAGCTTAGTGCTTTGATATGCAGTGATAAATTCCCCGGAAGAGGGATTGTTTGCCGGATGAAACCTATGAATTGAAAGGTGGGCCGTATCTTATCCGTGGCAAAGATTTAATGAGTATGAGATGAGTGAGCCAAAGCTTGGATCAGCGATCCCGCAATTGCCAAGTGTGTCCCATGGTCCGATAAGTCACTGGTGTGTTGCAGGCATTGGCGGATTGTGATGCGAACGGCCTTGTAAGCGCATGCTTACATAACCTAATCAGATGTTCAAAATCACTGTCAGCTGTGTTACATTCCGCAAACTCATCATGATCTCATCTGAAGAAACTTCAGCGATTCGCGTATTAATCGTAGATGATGAGACTCTGGTTCGTGGTGTTCTCAGGAGCATCCTGGCAGAGCATCAGGACGTAGAGGTGGTTGGCGAAGCCGCGACCGGTGACGAGGCGGTCTCCAGCATCGAACGACTCCAACCAAACGTCGTCACTCTTGATATACGCATGCCAAGGATGGATGGGGTTGCTGCAGCCTATGAGATCAGAAGCCGCTATCCCCACGTAAAGCTGATCGGACTGACCGAACTTACGCAGGGACACGACTACCACGCAATGCACAGGGCGGGAGTCGTAGGGATATATCAGAAATCAAAGGCAGCAGAAGAACTATATACGGCTATCAAACGGGCGATAGCTGGGCAGGATTCATAAGGGCCGTGCCTCTCGCGCCGATTATTTGCTTCATCGCTGCATCATCCCCTTCGTCCCAGGTAACAATCACTACCGCGTACCGATTCGCGCTCCCCACCCATTAGCGTTTTGGATATGGGGGACTTTGGGAAGCGAGATACAAGAGGCCGACAGGCGCGGGTTCAACGCGAAAAACCATACTGTGGCGGCTCTTACGAAAAGGGTCCATCCTCTACGCTATACTCAAGCGCTGTTTGATCAGCTCGCCCAGCAGTCGGCGTGCAATCGGTCGCACAATATGGAGGAGCGGTGTGCGCGGTGGATTTTGATGACCCAGGGACCGCGTGGGCCAAGACGAGTTTCCACTCACGCAGGAGTTTCTGGCGTATATGCTTGGCGCACGCCGAGCCAGCGTCACATTCTCGCCCGTGCCGGCCTCATTTGTTTTATCCGTGGGAAAATCCAGGTATAGGATCGAGCCAGACTCGAAGCGGCGAGTTGTGAATGCTATGTCGTTATTCAACGGGAATATGAGCGGCTCATCGGTAGCTGTTGAGTTGAAGACAGGAAATGCCCTCTTCGTCATCAAGTCTCCTTCGTAGTGCACAAGAGAAAGGCCGACGCAGCGAAGCTTGGTACGTACCTACACAGCGACTGGAAACCCCTCCACTGCGGTTCTTCAAGACAACAACTGGCTGAATCCATGGCCAGGTACATGACTCAGCTTGGACTCGAAAAGAAGGAAGAAGGAGAAGCTGATTCCTGCTCTCTCGGACTACCTCGGCCAAGAAGCAGGTCAGACAGCAATGAACGGGACGCATAGATGCAGTTTCGGAGGGAGAGTGATTTATCTCACGAACCCAGGGTCGAGCAGTTTTTGGGAGAGACGATTCAATATCCCCTGTATGGCTTGTCTCTCAGCGTCAGTCAAATCATCTTTTTTTAAAAGAACTTCGGTGGCACGTAAGTACTCCCGAACAAATTGACGGGGCTCAGACATAAGACACCCTCGCATGGAACGGCAACGGAGATTTCAGAAAACGATGTGACGCTTACTTCTTGTCCCAGACGACAAGGACCCGTTGGAGTTCAGCAAAGGAGTGCCAAAGCACTTCCCGTTCTTCCATCGAGAAACGGGAAGAAATGTCGGGTCGTCGCAGTGCTGCCAAGAGATTCTCGAAGGAATGGAGATAGTTCTGCACTTCAGTGCTGAACGAGAAAAAGGATAAGCCCATGGGGCCACCGCCTTTCTCACAAGGTGTCGGCGGGTGACCCAAAAGGCCGTCGGCAGGATGTGTGGGAGTTATGGTGGGGAGTCTGAGCTAATGGGGAGACGGTGTCAAGGCGGATCGGAAGGATTTTCCGTACGTTTCGGCTACACAGAGCTTCCCGTCGGCAGTTGTGTAGGCAGGTTGTCGCATCTGGCCACCCCCCTGAAGGCCATCGGCATCTGTGGATGAGAGTGGGAAAGGAAGTCTGACGAGATTAGAGGACAGGGTCAAGGGTGAATCTCAACCTGAGGGGGTACTCTGACTCTGTTCGCTAGCGTACATATAAACACCCTCTTCTGGGGGACTTCTTCTTCGCACTCCGCAGGATCTTCTCCTCTATGGCCCCATACCTTTCAAAAAGGGGGTCGCAGGCACACGACTTCTCCAGTTGTGACCCTGCCCTTGAGAAACCGACCGTTTTGGCAGATGGCGGAGGCGATTGGCACGAACCACGGAGTCGTCGATGCACCCACAGTTAACGCATCGTGTTGCCAAGCAGATACGCCCTAGCCCATCTCTCAGTTCACCGAAATTTTCCAGGATGAGCAGGCCATGGCAGCGTTGACATGACACACATCCTCTCTCATTCCCACTTTCGCCCATCGGCTGCAAGCCTTTTCTCATGCAAAGAGCATAAAGGTGTTGGCCGGGATATCGGCATCGTAAGGGTCGCCGTGGTTCCCTGCTTTGGCGCCGAGGAGAGGTTAAAGCGACCATTCAAGGCTTTCATGCGTTCCCGGATAGTCAGGAGGCCGATCTTCGAAGAGCGAACACTTCCCGTGTCGACAGCCTGCGGCCCTGCGCACGCCGCAAGATCGAAGCCGCTTTCGTCACGCACCACGATCTGAAGAAGACCCTTGTCGCAAGTCAGACGGACCGTCGCCTGTTTTACGGCCGCATGCTTTGCGGCGTTGATCAGCAGTTCCCGCACCGAGCGAAAGAGCAGCACGGTACAACTGGTAGGAAGACGGAACTCAGCCATTCGATCAATTTCTACTCTTACCTCTAGGTCGTGGCGCTTCATTTGTGTCGCGAGCGCTCGAATCCCCGCCACTAGCCCTTGTTCGTGCAGAATAGATGGAGTTAACTCGGCCATCAACGTCCGGCAATACTCTAAGGCTTGGCTCAACACCTGGTCGACCTCTCGAACCATCTCATCGCCTGCCGATGGCTCAGAGAGTCGCTGGAGCTGTCCGATTTTCATACGGCCCAGCACAAGCAACTGCGCCAGATAGTCGTGCAACTCTGCCGCTAGACGTGAGCGTTCCCGCTGCTCCGTGGCATCGAGTGCGGTCGTCAGGGACCGGACAGTCACCAGCGAACGACCTAACTCCCGTGAGCGCTCGGCGAGTTGCCGTTCTAGTAATCGGTTGCGCTGTTGCAGCGTGAGATGTGTTGCGCGGTGCGCGCTGACCTCGGTGTGCTGAGCATTGCGTAGCGCTTCTTTCGCCGGATGGACGTCTGCCGTCATCTTTCCATTATTCTTTGAAGTATCCATATGCGGCTCCCTGCGGTCTTCAGATAGAAACACAGAAGTGGAGACCCTCGTTTATGGGGGGATGTTAGACCCGCGGGCGGAAGCCGAACTGTCTCAAACTGACCATTCCGCTGGTCTGCCTAAAATAATTTAGTTTTTTCCTCTCAATAGGTTTTTCATCTCTCAGACTTAAACCAATCCCGGCCGTGAGGATGACATAACTTTATAATGAAAACATACAGTTGCATCACTTCATGTCGCTCCTTTGAGTGGGGCATGCTTCTGGATTGTGGCATTGGCGTGCAGGGCTACCCGCTCAGCTGACCCAGAGCTACGATAAGCGAGCTAATGAGCTGAGCCTGAATGACTTGCGGCGAGTGATTACCTCTCCCATACATCATCCCAGCACAATGCGAATGTGGTGCTCGCCGGCGTCAACGAGGGGGATATTGTCGCGACCTATCAACGGCGTGCCATCCAGTTCGGCTGATGTCACACCGCGACTCACATGTCGCGGATTATCCACCACGATATTATAGAGCGCCGAGTGATACCGGAAACGAATGGAGTACCCGGACCAGTGGCGAGGAATACAAGGATCGATACAGAGCGTGGCACCGCGTAACCGGAAGCCAAGCATCCATTCTACACCGGCCCGATAGAGCCAGCCGGCCGCCCCGCTATACCAGGTCCACCCTCCACGCCCGACATGCGGCGGCTCAGCGTACACGTCGCCTGCCACCACGTAGGGCTCGACTTTGTAGCGCTGAACGTTCGATCGTGAGGCAACGCGATGAATTGGATTTAACATGCGGAATAGCTCGGCGGCCTTATCCCCATCACCCAGCGCCACGAAAGCCAGGACGGTCCAGACGGCGGCGTGAGTGTACTGTCCGCCGTTCTCACGGATCCCCGGCACGTATCCTTTGATATAGCCGGGGTCGAGGGACGTCCGGTCGAACGGCGGCGTCAAGAGGAGAATCAGCTTGTCGCGCCGGTTCACCAGATGCTGATCCACCGCCGCCATAGCGCGCACGCCGCGTCCTGGGTCTGCGGCACCACTGATGACTCCCCAGGACTGCGCGATGGAATCAATCCGGCACTCCGGATCTGCG
>DASTQY010000484.1:0-2554 GCA_035761525.1 Nitrospira sp.
GTTCACGGCGTCCGAACCGATGACGTCGAGTCCGGCAAAGATCAACCCGCGCGGGACTTTCTTGAACATGCCGCTGACTTCATCCATAGCCTGACTCCAGGAGGAGGTGGCGACCGATCTGGTCAATCCCCTGCCGCCGAACAAATCACCCACCTTTCCCACCCCGATCAAAATTTGACTCGCCCGATTCAAGAGATCCAGCATCGTTTGGCCCGGCGGCTCGCCGGCGTAGTCCTTCCGGCCCGGTCCGAATCGCAGCGCCCCGGCAGCTCCGATGAGCGGGTGTGCGACAAGACGCCGCATTCCCCATGCGTCTTTCAGCGATTTTCTGGATTCTCGAACCCGTTGATATAACACCTCACCGCTCCACACGCTGTCATGCGCGGCTACATGACAAGTCTGACGCCCGTCCGTCCAGACGATCGGCGTTCCGTCCGAGAGATGGCGTGCACCGAACTCTTTCAGTGCCTCCTCACCGGACGCGACACGTCCGCCCACGATCTTCTGTCCCAATGCCGCTTCCAACGCTGCGATGGCCTCCCTCGAATAGCCGTTTGGAAACGTTCGCCCCTCTTCCTCGGAGAGACATCCGGCAATCTCCCAATAGCCGACCAGTGAGTCTACTCCCTTGCTCTTGAATCCCAGACGGCCGAAACAACCAACCGGTTGCGCCATGGATCGGACGCCCTGAATAGTGGTCACATGGCCAAGCCCGAGCGATTCGAGCGTCGGCAGACTGAGACCCCCCGCGGTCTCGGCCAAGTGAGCCAGCGTGTGGCAGGAGGTATCGCCGTACGTGGACGCGTCGTCCGTCGCTCCGACGCCAAGGCCCTCGACCACAAGCAGAATCACGCGTTTGATCATGGGCGCACTATAACAGATGGGGCTCGAGCCGCAAATCGTCTCATGATTGAAGCAATCACAGGCGGGATGACGAGGCTGTTAGCGCGACGGGAATGCTCTCATCAGGAGGTTAACTTTTCTTTCGCGACGACTAAGAGAAAATCGTCCAGCCGCTGCTTTGACGCCCGTTCGACGACCATGAACTCCACGCCCAACTCCTGCCGCGTGGCCCACCGAACCTTGCCGAGTTCGATGGCGATCGGTGTCGGTTGGGACGAAACCGTGATATGCAGGCTAATTGGATCGTCGATGGCCGCATACATGTCCGTGTCAATGGCACACCCGCCCCGCAAAAGGTTGAACGTCGTGCCTTGTCCTGGTTTCCCATCCACCACGAACGCCACGGGACATTGCACCTGATAGCGGACATCCCTACGCAAGGCCATGACTCGTCACCCGGTCGCTCGTGCGGCCGACCATTCATCGAGAATGATCAGGCTCGCACTCGTGCCGATGCGGTCGGCTCCGGCTTCCAGAAGCTGCCGGGTCATGTTCCAATCGCGAATGCCACCGGATGCCTTGACCTTGGCCTTGCCCCCCACGGCCGCAATCATCAGTTTGACGTCGGACACGGTCGTCCCTCTCGCGCCAAATCCGGTCGAGGTTTTCACATAGTCGGCGCCGGCTTCCACTGCCAGTCGGCAAGCAGTCATTTTCTCTTGATCACTGAGATAGCAGGTTTCAAGGATGACCTTGTGCTCAGCCTGGGGAGTCGCCAGCACCACCTCGGCGATGTCTTGCCGGACGGCATCATGATCGCCGGATTTCAAGCGACTGACATTGATCACCATGTCCAACACGGATGCGCCCTGCCGCACTCCTTCCACCGCTTCGGCAACCTTGGTACCGGTCGCATGTCCGCCTAGTGGGAATCCGATGGGGATGCCCACACGGACCGGTGAGCCCGAAACGGCAGCCACCGCTTCGGCCGCATAACAGGGTGGAATGAAAATCACTCGAAAGCCGTGCTCTTTTGCCTCCCGGCAGAGACGCAGGACATCGGCTCTTGTCGCTTCCGGCCGCAAAATGGTGTGATCGATCAACGAAGGAAGATCCCAACCGCTCTGGTTCATGCTGTGATTTGGCTCCAGGTAATTGATGAAACCCTCAATGATCTCACCAGCACCACTTACTGCTAGACTTTGGCATCAATCTCTCATGTGCGCGGATGCCCTGCCCGTCTAAAAGGTTTCTTCTGATATTTTTCGACCGCCTGATTGTGCTCGGCGAGTGTGGTCGAAAATTGATGTGTCCCATCATTCTTTGACACGAAAAAGAGCGCCCGGGAATCCGACGGATACAGCGTCGCGCGGATCGATTGAATACCGGGGTTCGCGATGGGGCCTGGAGGCAACCCCGAGATCCGGTAGGTGTTATAGGGACTCGGGCTCAACAAATCTTTTTTGTGAATGTTTCCATCATAGTTCGGCAAGCCATAGATGACGGTCGGATCGCTCTGCAACGGAATGTGCTTCTTCAATCGGTTATGGAACACCGCCGAAATCTCTTCCCGTTCTCCATTAGATGCTGATTCTTTTTCGATCACGGATGCCAGCGTCAGCACCTCATGCTGGCTCATTTTCAACTCCTGCGCCCGCGCGTGAAGCTCGGCCGTATAGACCTGCCGCAGGTGCTCGACCATGGTCGAGAG
>DASTQY010000485.1:0-5588 GCA_035761525.1 Nitrospira sp.
GCCCTTGAAGTGCGCAATCTGGATGTGTAGCGAGCCAAAAGCCACCGACGGGAGCCAGAAGAGCCAACCGATCAGCCGTGGAGATGCCCAAAATGGGCATCCGGCAGGTCGCAGCAAGGTCCGCGGTCCGCGACGCGAAGAATCATGAGAAACACGTGCAAACGGGCGCGAGTTGGTAAGCGCCCAGTATCTCAGGGGCGACGCGTACGTTGCACTCTGAGCGGAACGAGCACCAGGCCCGTGATCATGTTCAGCATCCCTGGAGAACGACATGCCGCCTGATGAACGCCTAGGTCAAATCGCGATCGAAGACGAGATGCGCTCCTCCTATCTCGATTACGCCATGAGCGTGATCGTAGGACGCGCACTCCCCGACGTTCGCGACGGCCTGAAGCCGGTGCATCGCCGCATTCTTTACGGCATGAACGAGATGGGCCTCGGCCACAACCGGCCCTACCGCAAGTCGGCCAAGATCGTCGGCGAAATCATGGGCAATTATCATCCGCACGGTGATTCGGCGATCTACGACACCCTCGTTCGGATGGCGCAGGATTTCAACATGCGCTACCCCTTGGTGGACGGCCAGGGCAACTACGGATCGATGGACGGCGATTCGCCCGCGGCCATGCGTTACACCGAGGCGCGCATGACGAAGCTGGCCGAAGAGATGTTGGCCGACATCGACAAAGAGACCGTCGATTTCGGTCCCAACTACGACGAGTCCCGGCAGGAACCGTTGGTCCTCCCGACTAAGGTGCCGAACCTGTTGATCAACGGGGCCGGCGGCATTGCCGTGGGCTACGCTACGAATATCCCGACCCATAATATTGGCGAAGTGATCGATGGCCTCCTGCTGCTGCTCGAGAGCCCTGAGGTGACTATCGCGCAGTTAATGAAGAAGATCCCGGGACCGGATTTTCCGACGGCTGGCTTCATTTACGGCATGAGCGGCATCAAGGAGGCCTATGAAACGGGTCGCGGGCTGCTGGCTCTGCGGGCGAAAGTCGTCGTCGAAACCGATGAACGAACCGAGCGTGAACGTCTGATCGTCACCGAGATCCCCTATCAGGTCAACAAGGCAAAGCTGATCGAGAAAATCGCGGAATTGATTCAAGAAGATCGTATCAAGGGCATTTCCGATCTTCGCGACGAATCGTCGGATCGCGAGGGTGTCCGGGTCGTCATCGAGCTCAAGCGCAATGAGATTCCGCTCGTCGTGCTGAACAACTTGTACAAGCATACGCAACTCGAAACGACCTTCGGCGTGATCATGCTGGCGTTGGTCAACAATCGCCCAGAGGTGCTCAACCTCAAGCAGATCCTGCATCATTTTCTCGAGCATCGACGCGAAGTCGTCGTCCGTCGCACCACTTATGAGCTGCGCAAGGCGGAGGAACGGGCGCACATCCTCGAAGGTCTGAAAATCGCCCTCGACAATCTCGACGCCGTGATCGCCCTGATTCGGCGTTCCCAGTCGCCTGATGAAGCGCGCACCGGACTGATGCGGCAATTTACGCTGAGCGAGATCCAGGCGAACGCCATCCTGGATATGCGCTTGCAGCGGCTGACCCAACTGGAGCGAGCGAAATTGGTTGAGGAATATCAGGAAGTGCTGAAGCAAATCGAATATCTGAAGTCGGTGTTGGCCAGCGAAGCGCTCGTGCGGTCGATCATCAAGGACGAGCTGGCCCAGCTGCGCGAAGCCTATCGCGACGACCGCCGAACGCAAATCGTCAAAGAAGAAGCCGAAATCAGCCTTGAGGATTTAATCGCCGAGGAAGAAGTCGTCGTCACAATTTCCCATGCCGGCTACATCAAGCGGAATGCAGCCTCCCTCTATCGTGCCCAGCGGCGCGGTGGCAAAGGGAGGATCGGCATGGGGATTAAGGACGAAGATTTCGTAGAGACGCTCCTCACCGCGTCGACGCATGACACGCTCTTGTTCTTCACCGACGCGGGCAAAGTCTTCTGGCTGAAGGTCCACGAGATTCCTGAAGCCAGCCGAGCAGCGAAGGGTAAGGCGCTGGTCAATCTTCTGGCTTTGGCCGGAAGCGAAAAGGTCACAGCGACCTTGGCGGTAAAGGACTACCCTGCTGACCGGTTTGTGGTCATGGCGACCAAGAAGGGTGTGATCAAGAAAACCGAACTGTCTGCCTATAGCAATCCCCGGCAAGGCGGCATCATCGCTCTCGGATTGGAGGACGGCGACAGGCTGATCGGGGTGCAAGTCACTGACGGGCAGCGGGAAATTCTTTTAGGCACCAAGCAAGGCATCACGATCAGGTTCTCCGAGAACGATGTACGTCCGATGGGCCGCACGGCTTACGGGGTAAAAGGCATCACGCTGGAAGAGGGCAATGAAGTGATCGGCATGGAAACGATTACGCCCGATTCGACGACGGCCATCCTGACCGTGACGGAGGGGGGATATGGCAAGCGGACGCCGGTTGGCGAGTACCGCGTTCAGGGCCGCGGAGGAAAGGGCATCATCAGCGTAAAAACCACCGAGCGCAACGGCCTCGCCGTCGGATTTTTGCAAGTCCGGGACGGCGATGAAATCATGTTGATGGCAGCGCAGGGCAAGGTGCTCCGTTGCAAAGTCGGCGACATCCGAGAGATTGGCCGCAACACGCAGGGCGTGCGGATCCTCGATCTGGACGGAGACGACGATCGTGTCGTGGCGGTGGCTCGTCTCGCGGACAGCGGCGAGCGGGAAGAAGCCGGCTCCGAGGAAGGCCCGGCCGGCCAATAATCGTCGGTTGTTGGTCGTCCTCTCCGATGAACAACCCCACGCCGCAATCTCCGCCGCTTTCCCCACCGAAGAAATCGCTCGATACGGTCGTGAAGCTCGCCCTGATGGTCTTCTTCGGATCCTTTGCGCTGATCTGGGGCGGGATGTATCTCAGCAGACCGGATCGATCCATTCCCCCTTATAGTGTCGGCTCCCAGGAAGGCACTGCCGTCTCCGTGCATGTTCCGGCCTGGACCAGCGATACGGAGATCGAAACATTGATTGAACGCTTTCGAAAAGTCGGCCGGGAAACACGAAACTTCGGACCCATGAAGATCAGGCCGACGACACCGGACGATCCTTCGGGACGCTACAGGCGGATTACGATCTTTATCTTCACGCACGACGCGTGGGCCGAGGCACCGATCCTCCACAAGTACCTGACAGGTGAGGACCAGGAAGTGCGCGAGGGATTCAAGCGTGCACTACGAGGTTTGTATCGATTGACGGAAACCGACGAAGAGGGTCGAATCGGTCCGATCGTGGACGGGCAGGATTCCGCGGCGACGGCCGCTTACTCTAGACAATTGTTCAAGCGCACGCTTGTCGAGCCTTAAGAGCGGGGGCGGGAAAAGGCGTCGGCCATTAACGAGGCCAACCGGTTCCTCAGCTCGGGATCTTGTACCGCGGCTGCGTGGGCGTTGGCTTCGATAAGGGCGGCTTCGTTCACCGGCTCTTGGTGGGGAGAGGAAGCCTGCACGACCGTCCGGGCATCCGGGATTTCACCCACGCGAAAGGCGATATCCGTGATCAGTTCTGATCCTGCCTGCTCGTTCACCTTGGCGAGCAGGGTCGGCTTCAAGAACATGAGTTGTTGCAACCAGACCGAGTTTCGGACATTCAAGTAAAGTTTCTTGAACCGAACCTGCACCGGCCAGGTATGGGAGCCGACTGGTTCGCCGATGATCACACGCCATTGTTGCTGAAGGCGCACTTCAAAGAGATGGGATTGGAGACCCAAGCGCTTTGCCAAACCTGAGAGAATGGTGCTGAACGAATCAAGCGAACCGGAAGGGCGCATGCCGAATGATAGGCTGCGGCTTTGGACGGGTCAAGGGAGCAATGCCGACTGAATCATGACCAAGGAGAAAGCAGCAGAGGAAAAAGTCGTGGCGACCAACCGCAAAGCATATCACGACTATTTTATCGAAGAAAAATACGAAGCCGGCATTATGTTGCAGGGCACCGAGGTGAAGTCCTTACGGGAGGGCCGAGTGAACCTGCAGGATAGCTACGCCTCGGTCCGCGGCACCGAAGTCTATCTGCATCAGTGCCACATCAGTCCGTACAGCCATGGCAACATCATGAATCACGATCCGACGAGGGTGCGCAGACTGCTTCTCCATAAGGTGGAAATCAACAAGCTGCTTGGCAAGACACAGCAGAAGGGTCTCACGCTGATCCCGCTGCGCATTTATTTCACCAAGCGCGGATATGCCAAGGTGGAGCTCGGCCTGGCCAAAGGCAAAAAGCTCTATGACCGCCGTGAATCGATCAAAGCCCGTGAAGCCGGCCGGGAAGTGCAACGGGCCATCAAGGAAAGAAAATAGGAGCTCCGCCTGAGGCTTGAAACACATCGTGCTCTAGACGCAGGCGGACCCCCCGGGGACATGAGCATCGGTCATGTCGCGGCGACATGGCGTCAGGGGTTCATCCTGCCGATCGCCGTGATGACGGCCGCGTTTCTGTTTGCCTGCGAACGCACGCCTTCCGATCGAGTCCAAGGCTATGTCGAAGGCGAATTCGTCTACATTGCCTCGCCGTTTGCCGGTGCGCTGGAATCGTTGTCAGTCCAGCGAGGTAGGCAAGTGCGCTCGGGAGACGCCCTGTTTGCCTTGGAACGTGGCTCGGAAAAAGCCGCCAGGGATGAAGCGGAGCGACGGCTTGGCCAGGCCCTCGCGAATGTCGAAGATGCAAAAAAAGGGAAGCGCCCATCTGAGATTGATTCACTCAAGGCGCAACTCAAGCATGCGCAGGCTGCCTTGCGGCTCTCCACGCGCGAGGTCGTGCGGCAGGAAGGGTTGAGTCAGGTGCCTGGTGCGGCGGTCGAGCTCGAGGTGGATCGAGCGCGTGCGGCTCGGGACCAGGATCGGCAACGGGTGGCACAGCTCCAGGCAGATCTGGATACGGCCTTGCTCGGCTCGCGCACCGATCAAGTCATTGCCGCTGAGGCGGAGGTTCACGCCCGCGAAGCGGCGCTGGCTCGAGCGGATTGGGAGTTCGCGCAGAAGCGCCAGCAGGCTCCGAAATCCGGACTCGTGTTCGACACCTTGTATCGGGAGGGCGAATGGGTGCCGGCCGGGCGCCCCGTCGTCGTCCTGCTGCCGCCCGAAAATATCAAGGTACGGGCGTTCGTGTCGGAAACTCGAGTCGGAACGATTCGTCCTGGTGACAATGTCCAGGTCGCCGTGGATGGTGTGCCCAAGCCCTTCACGGGCAAGGTCAGCTACATTTCCCCGCGTGCAGAGTACACGCCGCCGGTCATTTACAGCCAAGAAAGCCGCGACAAATTGGTGTTTATGGTTGAAGTGGTGTTTGATCCTCAGAGCGCAGTCAATCTAAACCCGGGCCAGCCGGTAGATGTCCGGTTTGAATCTACTCTATGAGAGACGAGGCGACGGGACAGGCACTCGCGATCGACGTGCATGGCATGACCAAACGGTTCGGCGAGCGCACAGTCGTCGATCGTATCGGGCTTCAAGTGAGGCGCGGTGAGATTTTCGGATTTCTCGGCCCGAATGGCAGCGGCAAGACCACATTCATTCGGATGCTCTGCGGTCTCCTGCGGGCGGACGAG
>DASTQY010000486.1:0-3411 GCA_035761525.1 Nitrospira sp.
CCGAGCGAGCAGCAGATTTGGATGGGCAGCTCCTGTTTGATCTCTCGGACGGCGCCGGCGATCTCATCGATCTCGCGATCCAACGGGCTGCGCCCGCTGATGACAATACAGTACCGCTGCGCCTTCGACGCGGCGGCCTGCCGCGCACCCGCAACCATCTGTGCACGCGGCACTAAATTGTATCGTTCGATCGCCGCCGTTGACACCGCCGATTGCGAGCAGTAGTGGCAATCCTCCTGGCACGCGCCACTCTTCGCATTTTGCAGCATTTGCAGGCGCACCGTCTTACCGAAATAGCGGGAGCGCACCAGGTAAGCGGCTTGCAGCACCTCGAGCAGGTCGTCGTCAGGAGCATTGAGCAGGGCACGACACTCCTGACGCGAAAGGATCTCGTCGTTGAGCGCCTTCTGAGCAAACACTGCATAGTCCGTCATCTCAGCCCCTTTCACGGCGATCATCCTCGGCGTGGAACGCGAAGACGCATTCACAATCGATTACGTCCTGCGTTGTCGAGCGAAAAAACTACACTGTTTCGAATGGAGAAGCAATGCCTTGGTAGGGTACGGTGCGTCCCGCCGCGGGCGCCCCATCACGGCCGGCTCCCGCGCCGCCTTCCCATGGAAGCGCGAGGAGGGTGTTCCAGTTGCCGCATCGACGGCACCGTCCCGACCACTCAGTAGTGTCCTGCTGGCATGCCGTACAGACGTAGGGAACGACCACGCGTTTTTTAAACTGCAGCGCCTTTTTCAGTTCTATGACCGCCTGTTCCATGTGCTGCTTCCGGAGAAACAGATTGGCCATGACCTTGTGGTAATCCGCCAGTTGATCCTGGGGGCCTTCTACGGTCGACAGGATATCGAAGGCCTCGTCGACCATTTCCAGCCGGTAGTAGAGCTTTCCGAGATAGAACTGGAGTGCGGCGTTATGAGGGTCCTGCTGCAGTGCCTCCTGATAAATGCGGATGATCTCGCTGGGTTCACCCTGTTCCAGAAATAACTCTTCCAGGCGGTGCAAAATGATGACGTTGTGGGTCTTCGCGTAGACCTTTTTCAGGATTTCGACCGCCTCTTTCGTCTTGCCTTCACGGATCAGCACCTCGCCCAAGCCGATGTAAGCTGGAAGGAAAGTGCGATCCTTCTTGATTGCGCCGCGGAAGTATCGCCTGGCCTTATCAGCATGGCCGCGTTCCAGCAACTGGCGGCCCACTTCATACATACACCCGGTCAGCAGCTGTCCTTCCGCCCGCCGTTCCGCTTCAGGGAGGTTGGCCTTGGCCATACGGTGTTGAATTTCGAGCGCGTCGCTCCATTTCTCCAAACGGATAAGGAGATCCCGCTTCCGCGTGAGTCCCGTCAGGTTATCCGGTTCGATTCTGAGGATCTTTTGCAGCGCCTGGAGCGCCTCCTCATATCGTTTTGCCCCTTCCAGGTCTTTCGATAACTCGAGAAGAATCTCGATATTCCGGTCGTCGATGCGGTGTGCATTCTGATGCAGGCGAATGGCCTCGGCATAATTGGTTTCAGAGCGGTAAATGTTTCCCAGCCACAGTAATGAGTCGATCCGATTCGGGTCGATCGAAAGCGCTTTTTCAAAGAGTCCCACGGCGTCGCTGGTGCGTTTGGACATAAAGGCATGAGTCCCTTCACGATGCAAGACGTCGACCTTCTCCTTGCGCCGTTGGAGCCGAGTACTGCGCCAGTTGCCGATCACGTGCACGGTCTGCCGCATGCCGACGGCGAGGGCCACCAACACCGCGCCTACCGCCATCGAAAAGACCACCAATGTCACAGCGCTTAATTCAAATTGAGTCGACGGGCCGGTGTGGACGGTGATCGTGCCAGGATTGAGCTCGCGGAAATAGCTGTAAACAAAGATGCCGGTACTGATCAGAAAAATCGTGGTAAGCAGCCTGAGCATGGCACTATGCTCGCTTTGCGGCACGCGCTTTTGTGCGCGTTACCGGTTTCGATGTGAGCAGCGGCGGAGACTCGTAGCCAGGAATGGCTAGACGTTTGGCATCCGCCCACAAGCGTTCCAGTCCGTAGTGTTGGCGGGCATCCTGTCGAAAGACATGGACGATCACGTCGCCGAAATCCATCAACACCCACTGAGACGAAGCTTTCCCCTCGATACTCAGCGCACCAGCTCCCGCTTGAGACAGAACGCCGTCGACATGATCGGCAATCGATCGGCTTTGCCGGTCGGACTCTGCGGAACCTAACACCAGGTAATCGGCGACGGAGGTCAGTTTCGCGACGTGGAGGATGAGGACATCCGTGGCCTTTTTGTCCAGCATGGCCCTCGCAATGGCAAGGGCAGTGGCCTTCGATGTTCGTGCGATCGGCGTCCTCTTATGAGTAGATATGATGTTGAAGTATATAGGAATCCACGGCAGGCGGCAACAGGTTTGCCGTGGGGCGTCCCTGCTTGATTCTGGTGCGGATGTCGGAGGCCGACACCTCGCACGGCGGCAATCGAAGGCAGATAAGTGCTTGCTCGCCGATGGGGACCTCGAGTCTTGAACTGCTTCCCTCATCCAGGTCAACCAGTGATTGCCTGGGGATGCGGGGAATGAGGGGCAAGGATCCGAGCGCCTGAAAGAAGGCACCGGGTCTTGAAATGACGACGAACGAACAGAGCGTGAGGGCGATTGCCGGGTCACGCCAGGTCGGCAACTCGAGAAACGCGTCCAATCCGATCAAGAAATACAGGGGGACGCTCCCCCCATACTGCTCTAGGAGAAGCCGGATGGTATCGATCGAATAAGATTTTCCAGGTCGGCGCACCTCGATATCGGAGACAGTGAAGGAAGGATCAGAAGCGACGGCGAGTCGGACCATCTCATAACGGTCTCTGGCCGGCGCGAGATTCTCCTGCGGTTTGTGCGGCGGGTCGCCGGTTGGGATGAAAACGATCCGTTTGAGGTGAAGGGCGTCCCGTGTCTGCCGTGCAATCTCGAGATGGCCGTTGTGAATAGGATTAAAAGTGCCCCCCAGGAGCCCGACGCCGACCGGTTCTGAAGTCTGTACATCGGGTGCTGAATTTTCTGTGCCGGCGGACTGCATCACCCAACACTCACGGCTCAGAAAATGACGAGATTGTCGCGATGGATGACTTCCTCGTATTCCTGAGGGCCAAGTCGTTGCTGGATCTCGGCCGTTTTCAGGCCTTTGATTTTGGACAGGGTGTCGGAAGAACAGTTCACGAGACCTTTGGCGAATTCTTTGCCGTCCGGGTCCAGACAGCTGACTGGATCGCCGGCGTCGAACGAACCGGTGATTTGGACGATGCCAGAGGCCAGCAGACTCTTCCCTCGCTTCGTCAAGGCTTCGACCGCTCCCTGATCGAGGCTGACCGTCCCTCGTGCCCGCAGCGTGAAGCCGATCCAGTGCTTGCGGCTGGTCAGTCGGC
>DASTQY010000487.1:0-5525 GCA_035761525.1 Nitrospira sp.
AGCAAAACCCTCTTATTCCCCCTGATAATCTTGGTCTGAGCGGTCACCGCTGCTCCAACGGTCATGTGGTTTTTGGGACCTAAAGGGGTTTTCACCACGATAAGGGGCGGAGTTTGCGTTAAGGTGATCGCAATAACCGTCCCGTGCACCTTGTAAGTGCTATGTGACCTCGCCTCCCCAACGACGGCTGAGAGGCAAGAGACCAAACAAATCAGGCCAACGGCGAACCAGTAATACCTGCTCATGACGTCAATGGAATGGGAAGCGGTCCTGGGACGGGCGGGACTCTAACAGGACCCGGTTGCTTCTGTAAAGGTTGTCGGTGTTGGCGGCAGACTCATGTTGACTGCCTCGAGTCTCCTGAGTAAGATGCCCAGCAGTGAATTTTAGCTATGGTGATCGGACGCCCGCCTCAGTAATCCGTAATCCGGACCCCATCCACCACCGACCCTAGATTCGTTGGCATGATCGACGTTCACCATATCACTAAGCGTTACGGCCAGCACACGGCCATCGATCGCGTCACATTCTCTGTCGCCAAAGGCGAGGTGCTCGCCTTTTTAGGCCCAAACGGCGCAGGGAAAACGACCACGATGCGGATCCTGACCTGTTTCATGCCGGCGACCGAAGGCAGAGCAACGGTGGCAGGTTTCGATTGCGCCGATCAGCCGCTTGAGGTCAAGCGCCGGATCGGGTACCTGCCCGAAACACCGCCCGTCTATCAGGAGTTGACAGTCGATGAATATCTGCGGTTCGTCGGACGGCTGAGAGGACTATCCGGTCCGATGCTGACCAGCGCCATGGCGCGAGAAGTGGAGCGGTTGGGCTTGAGCGCCGTGCAACATCGGTTAATCGGAAACCTCTCGCGTGGGTACCGGCAGCGGGTAGGCCTGGCACAAGCGCTCCTTCATGATCCGCCCGTTTTGATTTTGGACGAGCCGACCGTCGGATTGGACCCGAAGCAGATTATAGAAATCCGAGAGCTCATCAAGAGCCTGGCCGGATCCCACTCTGTCATTTTGAGCACGCATATTCTCCCTGAGGCGACCGCCGTATGTCAGCGAGTCGTCATTATTAACGGAGGCCGGATCGTTGCCGAAGATACTCCGGATCGGCTGTCTGCTCGACTTCGCCATTCAGAGAAGATCGCGCTGACGCTGTCCCGAGCCCCTGGTGAAGTCGAGGCCCGCTTGAGACAAGTCACTGGCGTTCAGCACGTGCATGCAAATGGTCCACCAGGACATTTTCTTTTGGAAAGCGAGTTGGGGCACGACATCAGAGAGGATGTCGCTCGTCTCGCCGTCACCAACAACTGGGGACTCCTCGAGCTCAAATCAATTTCGATGACGCTCGAAGACGTCTTCCTCAAGCTCACAAGGCACGAGGAAGGATTGACCCAGCCCGCGGATGTGGCGTCGGACCGTGGGGTGGTCAACGTGGACAAGGCGGAGTCATCCTCATGACGCCTGTGAACACGATCCTGTCGAAGGAGTTACGCTCGCACTTTGTGTCTCCGGTGGTGTATGTCGTGGGATCGGTGTTTCTGCTGATCGTCGGACTGCTCGCATACCTGTATATCGTCTTCACCGGTGCTCAAGCCATCCAACTGATGCAGGTGCAGGGACAGGCACAGATCAACCTAAACGATCTGGTCTTTCGAAACCTGTTTAGCAGCATTCGATTCGTCTTGTTGATTATCCTTCCCATTCTGACCATGCGACTCTTCGCGGAAGAGAAGAAACTCCGGACGTTCGAACTGCTCATGACCTCTCCAATCGGTCTGAATGAAATCGTCGCCGGCAAGTTCATGAGTGTGTTTCTGCTGTTTTTGGGGTTACTCGGCCTGACCGGACTCATCCCCTTAACCTTGTCGTTATTCAGCGATTTCGATTGGTATCCGGTTCTGACCGGCTATCTCGGTCTCGCGCTGCTGGGGGCGCTATTTCTTTCTGTCGGCGTGCTCGCTTCAGCTTTGACTGAGAACCAAGTCGTGGCAGCGTTCGTAAGCTTCGGCCTCTTGCTCTTGCTTTGGCTGTTGGCAGGACTTGGATCTCTCCTTGGTGACAGCACGGCCGGCCAGGTCGTGTCATACCTGTCGTTTATGGAACATTACGACCACTTGGTCCGCGGACTCATTGACACGCAGGACCTGGTGTATTTTGCCACCGCACTGATCCTCATGCTGTTTCTTACGCATCGTGTCATAGACTCCACCAGGTGGAAATGAACCTCAGGACCATCCCTCTTGGAGTGATCGGATCGGTGCTCGCGCTTGGGGGCGTAGCGGCCTACCTTTTCTCGCCGGAACAACTGTGGCTCGTGACGGGTGCAGAAAGTCTCGCACTTCTCTGCTTAATCCTCTTTTTGTACGTACACCGGGAGACCTTCAAGACTTTCTCGTCACGCCGCTCAACCAGAATGGGGGCCAACAGCCTACTGATGGTGGTTCTGTTCCTCGGCATCCTGGGGATCGTGAATTTCCTTGCCGCGCGTCACTCGATTCGGTGGGACTTTTCAGAAAATCAAAACTTTTCACTTGCGCCGCAGACGCACCGGGTGATCCGAAGCCTGCCGCGGGACGTCAAGATAACGGTCTTTACGCGTGAAAAAGACCCTGGCTACCAGTCATATAAGGAGCGTCTGGACAGCTATCGCCAGGCGAGTTTAAAGATTGCGGTTGAGTTCGTAGACCCGGAACGCCAGCCCAAAATGGCACAGAGCTATGGCATCACGAGAAGCGATACCGCCGTCTTCGAAAGCGGCCTGCAGACCGTTCGCGTGACGAATCCTTCGGAAGCCGAGCTCACCGGTGCGCTGATCCGTGTGTCGAAAGACGACAAGAAACGGATCATGTTTTTGGAGGGCCACGGGGAACCCGGCACCGAAAACCGCGATCGCACCGGATTTTCGCTGGCCAAGGAAACCCTGGTCAAACAAGGGTACGAAATCGGGACTCTGAGCCTGCTGACTCAAACTGCGGTACCAGATAATACAGCCATCCTGGCGATTGTCGGTCCGCGTAAACCCCTGACCAACGATGAATTGAATCGCATTCACGCCTATGTCGAAAAAGGGGGACATCTGCTGTTGATGGTCGATCCCGACACACAGGCGGATTTTACTGCTCTACTAAGCCAGTGGGGTGTCGGATTGGGCCGTGGCGTGCTCGTTGATTTGCAGGACCGGTTGGCCCAAGGAGACTTAACCGCCCTGCTGGTGAGAACCTTCACCGAGCATGAGATTACGCAAGACATCAATGCCGCCGTGCTGTTTCCTCTTGCCCGTCATATCACCTTTAATGATCAGGTTGGGAAAGACTGGGATTTTGTGCCGCTCGCCCGCACGTCCCCAAATAGCTGGGCGGAAACAGATTTGAAGGGCCGCGTTGTAAGCCTGAATGAGAAAGAAGATATCAAGGGGCCGCTACCCATGGCCGCTGCTCTCACTCCAAAAACAGCTCCGGCGGAAGGCAAAACTAAGTCTGCCATCGTGGTCATCGGGAACTCGACCTTCGCAAATAACGCCTTCGTGAACTTCCCCGGCAACAGCGACTTCTTCCTCCATACCGTCGCCTGGTTGGCTCAAGACCGGGACATGATCAGCATCGGTCCCAGAGAGCAGGTGTTCCGGCCATTTGTTCCAAATCCACTTCAAGAGCGCACGCTCCTCTATGTACAGGTCATTTTCCTGCCCGCCCTGGTGCTCATCGCAGGAGTTCAGGTTTGGCGCAAACGCCGCCGCCTTTAATGAAGCGCTATTGGCCTACAGCCGTCATGGCTCTCGTATTTTCCGCGCTTGGTCTCTATCTCTACCTCGTCGAGTTTCCAGCCAAAGAGTCTCAGGAACGAGAAGCAACCACGAAGAAAAAGCTGCTGACGGTCGATGAGCAGGCTATTACTTCGTTGACTTTCAAGACCGACCGCGAGGAACTGATCTTTGAACGGACTCCGGATAAAGGGTGGTTGCTGATTAAACCCATCCGGACAGAGACGGACACTCGTGAAATCAGCGGTCTGATTCGTGCGATCGCGCTGGGATCGGTTCACAGGGTGGTGGAAACCAATCCGACCTCATTGACTCCGTTCGGGCTCGACACCCCGGTCACCACTCTCGAAATCCAGGCAGGGAGCAGATCGGACACCTTGCTGATCGGTGACACGGGTCCGCTCACCTCTACCTTATATGTCTTTCGCAATTCCGACCATGCGGTGCTCCTGACGGATCTGGCCCCAAAAGACTTTGTGAATAAATCCCTGATGACCTTCCGAAGGAAAGACCTCCTCCACCGAGGAAACGTCGATCGAATCCGCCTGACCTATCCCACAACCGAAATAGTGCTGTATCGAGTCAGCGACAAACCCAAACCCAAATGGAAGATTCGCTATCCTGTTGAAGCGGAAGCCGATATCAATGAAGTGAGAATGCTGCTCTTTCGGCTGGAAGATCTGAAAGCCATGGGCATCGTAGACCCAGGCCCGGCTCGCGACGCGCTGGCTCGGACACTGAAGCAGCCCAAAGTCAAAATCACCGTTCACGGAGAGGATGGCGACCAAACGGTTAAGCTGTACCAGCCGAATCCGTCAAGCGGCGAAGCTATCGCAGAAACCACACCGGATGCGCCGCTTTTTCGGGTGAACCCGACCTTCGTCAAAGAATTCACCAAGGACCTCTATGCCTTGCAAGACAAGCGCCTTCTCGGCGCAGAGGAACACGACATTGCCCTCCTTAGCGTGAAGACACGCTCGGAGCGGTACACGCTGATTAATCAGAATGGGGAATGGGTCCTGGAAGATCGTCCGGCTGAAAAACTCAATCAGCAGGTCGTCAATCTGTTCGTCAGCCGTGTGGCCAACGTTCCCGCAGAGGAACGGGTTCTCAAACAAGCCGGTCCCCTGGCGCCTTATGGACTGGTGAACCCGGCGGCGGAATTTGTCGCAACGGCAAGGGATGGAAAAGTGACAGGCAAACTGTTGGTCGGCGACCAAGCCAACGGTCTGGCGTTTGCGACTGGCCACCGGCTCCCAGGGATCTATCAGATCCGCTCGGATCTCCTCAAGCAAATCCCCCCCACGGCTGAATTGGTTGCGGGACCCGGGGGATCATCAAATTGATCATTGGGTCGTGCTCCGGTCGATCGGTTCCTGATGCCTGCGTTTCTCCGCGATCTGCTCGTCCATGCACCGCGCTCGCAAACGATAATCATCAGGAAAGTCCTTCGAGCATTGCGCGACCGCAACCGAGTAGTCTTGCAGGCTGATGCCCTTCGGTGGAGGACCTTGCAATTTCTGAAATGCTCGCATTTCCTGCTGTTGGCACTGTAGTCGCATTCGTACATCGTCAGGCCAATTCTTTTCACAGCGTTCCTGGATGAGCGACAGATCTTCATGTTGAAGGCGGGGATCAACAGGAGTCGAGCGGGATTTCTCGAGGACGCTATTCTGTTGCTCGATACAGGCGGCCCGCATACGAGAATTATGAGACCACTCGCGTGCGCAGGTCTCCTCGATCACTTTTTCAGGATTATC
>DASTQY010000488.1:0-12367 GCA_035761525.1 Nitrospira sp.
CCGGAATCTTGAATGACCGTGACGAGCAGATTATCGGTCGATCGAAACGACAGAGCTTCAGCTTCCTCGGGAGGCTGCAAGCACGTGTAATCCATGATGTCGATGTCCTTACGGACGACGGTGGCAGGAGCCCCGGCCACCACCGTCCTGGGCGGCACGTCCTCCAACACGACGGCGTTAGCTCCGACGACCGATTCTGCGCCGATCGAAATCGGCCCCAGTAAGATGGCTCCCGCACCGATCACGCAACGGTCTTCGATGATCGGCACGCCCCATCGGCGCGAGCGCCCGCCGATCGACACCTGATGGCCAATTGTCACGAACTTGCCGATCTTACAGCGTTCATGCAAGACCGTTCCGAGTCCGCCGTACGCCAACTCCGATCCCTCGCCGATCTCAACCGACATCGGAATGACGGCGTGATGAAGTACATAGATCAACCGATAGATCAGGGCCGGCAGGAGGGGTATCCGCCGCCGGTAGCACCAGTGTCCGAAGCGATATAACGCCAACGCATTCATGACTGTGCCCGTTCTTTTAGCCGCCCCTTTTGTCGTGCCCGAAGCAGCAGGCCGTGATACAGCCGTTCGTTGGAGGCAACGGCTTGTTCGAGCGAATACCGGCTAAATACCTGACGTCTGGCGGATTGTCCGAGGCGCTTCGCCGTCATCCTGTCTTGCAGCAGCCTGGAGATTGCCGCGGCCAAGGCCTCTGGATCTCCCGGTGGAACCAACAGGCCGCTCACCCCATCTTCGACGATCTCCGGAGTGCCCCCCACCCGTGTCGCCACCACTGGAAGACCCGCTGCCATGGACTCCAGGAGCGAATTGGACAATCCTTCCAAGCCGAGCGACGGTGACACGACGACGGATAACGCCGCCAGAAGATCTGGGACATCCATGCGAAAGCCTGTGAACATGACGCGATCTTCCAGGCCAAGCCGGCCGGTCAACCGTTTAAGCTCTTCTTTGTACTGCTGGTCGATGTTATTGTCTCCCACGATCACAAACCGGACATGCGGGTTGTTCGATGCGATCAACGCGGCGGCCCGGAGAAATACTTCCTGTCCCTTGATCCGCAGCAGCCTGGCCAAAACGCCGACAACGGGCACGCCGGGAGGAATGTTCCATTCCCGACGCACCGCATCGCCGTTGCCCGGCAGACGGAAGCGCTCGCAGTCGATGCCGTTCGGTATCACGCTAAGGCGCTCGGCATCGTATCCGCGCTGTAACAAATCTCGCTTGATTGCCTCCGCGTTCACCACAATATGGTCGGCCAGGCGGAGACAGTGTTTTTGCACTTGATGCTGCCAGAAGGTGTAGGTGTCGCCGATGTCGCGGATTGACCCGATCGTGACGGGTACGCCTGCAAGTCGTGCGGCCGGAATGGCAAACACGTTCGGGTAGAAGCCGTAGGCATGCAGGATCTGCGTCCTTGCCCGACGCAAGTTTTTTCCAAACGCGATCTGTTTCTTCATCGTGGCAAAACCATAGAGTCGACGTATTCTGTATTCGTCAATTGCCCAGGATTGCGCCTCGCATTCAGCGAGAAGTTCACCGACCTTATTCAAGGTGGCAAAACGTAAATCGAAGCGTGACTTGTCCAAACCCTTTCCGATGTTCACCACCTGGCGTTCGGTACCGCCAATGGCAAAAATGGCGACGAACTTCATAACCCGTATGCGATCTGCGGATTCGACAGGCGCCGGCCGATGGTGAGTTTGGCCCGTGTTGAGGATGCCCGGCGTGGACTCGGTCACGGATGCCGGTTCGGCTGCTCGAGACATGTATTCCTCATTGACTGCAAGACGGCCTGTGCAGCGAGAGCGAGGGCCGCCAGATAATAAAAGTAGGGATGGTAACTCACTGGATGGAACATGGCCGCCAGGGCAAAGGCAAGCAGGCTGATATGGATCCCCTCGGCAAGATAGGCAAGCTCTTTCATCTCAACTGTCTGGTCGGCCTGTCGGTGGACATCGGCTGAGCCAGTCACACTTGTCCACAGTAACCACGCAAACAACAGGAGGCCCGGAACCCCGAGGTCCATCGTCAGCTCGAGGAAAACATTGTGGACGGGTCGCCATTCCCCTCCCCGCGCCTCATTCATGGCCAGCACGTTCATGCCGATTCCTGCGCCTATTACCGGCGACGACAAGGCGGAACGGACGGCGATCATCATGTCCGACCACCGCTCGCCGGCAGAGCCGGTCGCATCCTGTTCCGTGTGGATGATGGTGCTCATGCGGTCGAAGTAGCTCGATGGCAGCACCGGGATGAGAAGCAGTGCGAAAATCAGGATGGCATTGACCCATACCCGCTCGGCCCGGCGTCGAAGCTTCCACGCATACGTGATGAGGATAGCTCCCAGCGTGAGAAATCCTGCTCGCGAGAAGGTTGAGACGACGGTCAACCCTTCGACGACGAGTATGCCGAACAATGCCAGACGAATCACCGGCCGACGGTTGCTCAGAAATAACGCCATGGTGAGCGGGACGATGATGTTCACCATCAACGCGAGGTCGTTGGGATTCTTGGTCAACGCCCCCTCGTTGCCGACCACACGCTCACGCTCGACCAAGACCCCCGTGAGGTAGTTGTTGAGCGCGAACAGTCCCAGCCCGACCGCCATGATGCTCAAGCACCAGGTGGTCTGTCTGAGCCGGCCAAGTGTGGCTGCCGAATGACTCAGCAACCAGGACATGGCGAGGGTTTTCAAAAAGTATCCGACCAAAAAATTCGCACTGCCGCCTGGCCAAATAGACAAAGGAATGGTGACGGTCGCCCATGCCAGCAACGCGCCGGCCACCCACACCTCTCGTCGAGGAATGAAGAACGGTGTGCGAGAACCGACCCGGTCCAGCACATACGCACCGATACCGATGACGGCGGGTATCATCGCCGGCCGGATCGACTCCAAGGCGGGGAAATAGGCTTGCGGAGAAAAGAGAAGGATGGCGATGAAAACCATCGTGGCCCAAAAGGGAACGGCCGTGTTCGGGGGCTCCCAGTAACCGGCCGGCTGGCCATCCTCGGACCGCCACTCCCGGGTAGCTGATTCCGGCCTCCACCATTGAGTCTGAGCGTGGTTCATGGGGTTGTAGGGATCAAGAGAAGGTGGAGGCTGTCTGGCGGAGGGCAGTGGGATCGGAATTTTTCTTCGACGGCCGCCCTGCCTCGAGCTTGTCGACGATGCGCTCGGATGCCAAGCCATCCCAGAGAGGAGGCCGATCGCTTGACCTGCAGGATTCACCCAACGCCTGCCGTGCCATCGTGACGATGGCCTCAGGATCAGTACCGATCAGTCGGTTGGTGCCATGGGTCAACGTCACTGGTCGCTCGGTATTGTTGCGCAAGGTAAGACAAGGAATGCCCAGCACTGTCGTTTCCTCTTGAATACCCCCTGAATCCGTGAGGACCAGACGAGCCCGGCTCATCACTGCAAGACAATCGAGGTATCCGAGCGGTTCGACCGCCAGCAATCCATGAGGAATCGTGCCATTGCCCTCTTTGGTGACACGCCAATGCACACGAGGGTTTCCCTGCAACGCCTGTTTCGTCCGCGGATGGACGGGCCACAAGAGTGTCAGCTCGCGGGAGACCGTCTCAAGCGCGTCCACAATCCGTCTGAGCGTCTCGGGATCGTCCACGTTCGAGGGACGATGCAGGGTTACCAGCGCATATGCTTGCGTCGGCTCAAGCCCGAAACGCTGCAAGACGGGCGCCTGTTCCCAGCGAGGCCGACAGGCTTCCAGTGCATCGATCATTACATTGCCCACTAAGTGAATGCGTTCGGCTGGAATCCCCTCCCGCAGCAAGTTGTCCACCCCACTGCTTTCGCTGACGAACAACTGGTCTGCGATCGCGTCGGTCAAGATGCGATTGATTTCTTCCGGCATCGTACGATCGAAGCTGCGAAGCCCCGCTTCGACATGATCCACTGGTATGCCAAGTTTGACCGCCACGAGAGCCGCGGCGATCGTGCTGTTGACGTCCCCCACAACCACGAGGCGGTCCGGATGTTCGGTTCCGAGCACAGGCTCCAGACGCTTCATGACTTCAGCGGTCTGGACCGCGTGCGATCCCGATCCCACCTCTAAATTGTAGGCTGGCGCCTCGATCCCGAGGTCTGTAAAAAACTGATCGGACAGTTGTGCATCATAATGTTGTCCGGTATGCACGAGCACGGGTGTGATATCGGGACGCCGACGCATCGCCCGCAGCAGCGGGCTGATTTTGACAAAATTTGGTCGTGCCCCGGCAATGACAACGATCTTCATGCCGCTTCCTTGGAATAGTCGGAAGTGCTCTGGTCAGGCTGTTCTGGGTGGGAGACTCTCTGTTGACCCAGAAGGATCACTTTGACCGTCCGGATCAGAATGTTGAGATCAAGACCCAATGAGCAATGCTTGATGTAATACAAGTCGTAGCACATCTTCTCAGTCTCCTCTTCGAGACTGTTGGCATATCCATAGCAGACCTGTGCCCAACCCGTGATGCCTGGCTTGACCATGGAACGGAATGCGTAAAATGGAATGCGATTCATGAAGAGGCTGTAATTGGAAGCCGGATGCGGTCGAGGGCCGATGAGATTCATGTGCCCCCGTAGCACGTTGACGAGTTGCGGCAGTTCATCCAGCCGGTATTTGCGTAGCCAGCGTCCGACGGCGGTAATACGGTCGCCGTTATCGCGGACCCATTCGGATGGACGCCGGTCGGCAGGGCGCATGGTACGGAACTTCAGCAGAGAAAACTTTTTTCCATCCTGCCCAACTCGCTCCTGTATGAAGAACACCGGACCGGCGGAATCCCATTTGATCAGCAGCGCGATGGCCGCAAAAACCGGAGCGCCGAGGACCAGGCCGAGCGTAGCCACCACGGCGCTGATCACCCGCAGCCACACTGAATGGAGGGAGCCGCGCCCCAGTTCGGGGGCAAAAATCAAATGACTGGGCTGCAACTGATCAATCACGAGTTTGCCCGTCAATCGTTCATACAAATGAACCGCATCCTCGATCTCGACCCCTTGGCGCTTCGCATCGAGCAGCGCTTCAATTGGCAAGCGACCTCGACGCTCGCTCAGGGCGACGACGATCCGGTGTGTCTTCGGAATCGTCCTCAGCCCCCGGTCAAGTGATCCGACGAACGGAACCCCATCTTTGAATACGCGCCCTGGCTCTCCCGGTTCCATCAGATCCAGGATGCGGTATCGCCGCCGCTTTTTCATTTCAGCGGTGATCGCAGTCGCGAGGTGGCTCTGCCCGAGAACGAGGATATTTTCCACGAAAGGCTTTATGCGCATAGTGTTGTACTCTGGTTCGGGGTGGTGATGGTGCTTGTCGGTTCCAATCTGTTCTTCAGCTTACGTACGGTGATGCAAGTCCTCCTGTTGAGCCTGAGATGCGGAGAGATAGGTTCTATATCCATATGAGTCGAGCAGGCCGTCGTCGTGGTTGAAAACCAACCCCAGCAGCTTGGATGGGCCCAGGATGTCCAATGCTTCACCAATTTCCTTGCGTGATGTCTTATGCGCGCAGACGATGATGACAAATCCATCCACACTTCGCCCCATCATCAAGCAATCTGGAGCCAGCACGAGCGGGGCGGTATCCAGAATGATCCATTCGTAGTCGCGGCGCGCTTCGTCAAGCACCTCGGCGAAGCGCGTCGATTTGATCACCTCGTGGGGCATGACCTGGGATCGGCCGACCGTCAGAACCGACAGTGTGGACCCCGGCAGCCGCTGCACGATGTCTTTGAGGGCAAGGTCGGGATTCAGAATTGCGTCACGGAAACCAAGCGCATTGTTGTCTCGCATCCCAAGTTGTGCTTGTACTGAGGGCTTTCGAAAGTCGGCGTCGACGAGCAGGACACGGGACTGAGGAGATTGTGCCAGGGCTGCCGCCAGGTTGATCGAGGTGACCGTCTTCCCGTCCCCCATCGTGGGGCTCGAGACCGCCACCACCTGGAGAAGCCCGGAATGGCGGCGTTGCTCGAGCATCAGTCCGAGCGTTCGATATTGTTCCGCCTCGATCGTGGCGGGGGAGACAAGACTCACCAGCCGCTCGTCCGGCTTGACCCGTGCAGCGATTTTGTGCGGCACCGGTTCCCCACGCTGGTCGGTTCGGCCGGATTTGGACAAGGGGTGAGACTCCAAAGGCGACGTCCGCAAAACGGGATTCGTGTGTTCTTTCATGTCGTCAATCCTTCAACAATGAGCGATTGGCCCTTACCGGTTTTGCTGTGTGGGTTTACTTTCACTGAGCATCCAAACCAGTTGATCGTTGTCCCAGGCGATGTACGAAAACACGCCGACGATCAGCACTAGACCGATCATTGAGGCCGCCGCCTTGAATGTGAATCGCCGATAGGCTCTGATCCGGTCGGCTTTGGTGACGATTTCCGGGATGCGCACGAGAATGGGGACTTTTGTAAACTCACGCAAGCTTTCCACATCATGGAAGGACCGATCCCGCTGTTCGGCCAGTATCATGCACCCCGCAGCCAGGCCCAACGACAACGTCAGGGCTCCAAGAATCAGTTTGAGCCGATTGGGCGCCACCGGCGCTTTCGAAGGCATGGCAGGATCGACGATGCGCATCTGCCCGACATGCTTGGCCTGCTCCATCGATTCGGCCAGTTGAGCGTCTTCGTAGCGCTGGAGCACGGAAAAATAGAGATCCTTCGTCATCTTGTAATCGCGCTCCAGTTGCTGGAACTCCTGCGCGTGCTGCGGAGACCGTTCGACCCGCCGCTGAATCGAGGCGGCTTCCGCCCGCAACCGCTGCTCATCCGCTTTCAGATTTTTCAGTTCGTGATCAAGTTCGCGCAAGGCATGTTTGATGTCCTCCGGAGTGGACAGCAGCGCCGCGGATTGAGCAGGGTCCAACTTCGCTTCTTTGGCCGTCTCGGCCAGAGCCTTCTCGATCGCCGCGATCTCGCCCTGGACCCGAATGACATCTGGATGCTTGGTGCTCGCTCTCGTGCGTAGTTCAGTGAGCTCCGTGCGAAGCTTTTCGAGGTGATGCGTCATGGAATCAGGATTGACGACTGTCGTGGCCGGGACACCTGCATTCAAATCAAGCAGCTGCTTCCCCAACCGTTCCCTTCGCTCGAGCACACGCATTTGGTGTTCGCTGTTCGACGTCAGCTCCTGGTTCAGCCGCCCAAGCGTTGAAAGGTTGACTTCGACCTGCTCGGGCAGTTCCCCCATGTGGCGCTGCTTGAAGGCCGCGATCTTCCGCTCGTCCTCTTCATGTCGTTGTTTGATATCGTTGAGCTGCTTTTTCAGCAGGGTCGTGGTTTCCGTCGCCTGATTGGTGCGCATGCTCAGATTTTCTTCCACGTATTGGGCGGCCAGAGTATTGGCGACGGTCGCGACGGTCTCCGGATTACGGCCGCGATAACTCACTTTGAAGCCGAAGGTGTTGTCCCGGCCGTAGACCTGCCGCTGCAATTCTTTCAACTCAAGCACGACGTCTTTGCGCATGCGATCGACGACAGCTTCTTCTGGGGCCTCCTTCCGCAATTCCGAATAGAGATTGAATCGATTGATCAGCGCCATCAAGCCGGCGCGGTTCAGCAATTTTTCACGGATCAGGTTGAGGCGCGCGTCGGCTTCTCCGGTCACGGAAGACTTCACAAAGCCTTCCGGAATATGCTGCTGCTCGACCAGCACAGTGGCCGTTGAACTGTAGAGATTGGGCAAATTCATCGCGAGGCTCAGCAAGGCGGCGGCAGGTAGCGAGAAGCAGACAAGCCCAAGCCATTTTCTGCGCCGCCATGCCTCGGCTATCGCGACACCGATCGATCGTCTATCGTGGTCTTGCATGATCGCTCCACACGGTTATGGGACGACGATGATGTCACCCGGTTGTAGGAAGAAATTTTCCAGCGCTCCGTTGTTGGACATGACCTTGTTGTAGTTGAATGGAATTTGTCGCATCGTCTTGCCCTCAGGTCGCAGGACGACAATGCGCCCTCGTCCGGCGAATTCACCGAACCCTTCGGCCATCGCGAGAATGTCTAGCACGGTCGCGCGTCCCTTCAGTTCATGCCTGCCGGTTTTCTTCACCTCACCGATGACCGAGACCTTAAAGCTGTGCACCTCTCTGACGATGACGGAGACTTCCGGCGAGGGAACATACTCCGTCAGCTTTTTCAAAAGCACGCTCCGCAGCTGGTTGGGGGTGAGTCCGGCTGCCTGGACATCGTTGACCAGCGGCAGCGATATCTTGCCGTCCGGTCGGACGGGAACGGTCCGGCTAATTGCGCTATTGTTCCAGACAGAGATGTCCAGTACATCCTCCGGTCCGATCCTATATTCCCCGACTTCCTGCGCCTGCGCTAAGGCGTGGTCCTGGTCCGACAGGCTATTATTCGATACGCCCGCGTCCTTTGAGGAAGACGGCGTGTCGGCTGCAAAACAAGGCGCGGCGCTCAGTAGCGCCACCACACCACCGATGATGATTACAAATCGTGATATCTTCATATAAACCTCCGGTCCACTATGGACAGTTACTGCCACCGTGACGGATACGTGAACTCGAGCCGCAACCAATACACATTGCGAGGGATGACGACATTCTCGGCCGTAACGGTCCCGTCGGTGAAGAAGTCGCTTTCCTGGTAACTGAAATAGGCCGACCCTTTGGCCGTCACAAACTTATTGAATTGATAGGCGGCCTCGACATAGGCGGTATAAATCGTGCCTTGGAACGAACTGCTTTTCACCCATGCAGCACTCGGTGCCGCGGTCAGAGTGAAATGCTTGACCGGTTCATAGACGACACGCACTCCCACGCTGTCCGTACGTGTGGCTCCGACGGTGCCGATAATTGTGGTGAGCGCACTGGTATAGCCGAGAGTCAGTTCGCCGTTCGGGATACGACGCCGCAGGCCCACATACGCTTCCGGTCGATCATCCAGCGACCCATTTGTGAAGCGGGGGCCCGCGCGGACGTCAAGCCGCGTGTCCGTCGTAAAATCATGGGCCCAGCTCACCAGGAAAGCGTGGGACGTGACGTCTTCGGCATTCCCTCCTATGAACCCTGCGATCGGACTTTCAAGATTCCCTCCAAATGTGAAGTGGCGCCCGACATAAGCCGGCCCGATCCAATCGTGCGCGCTCACCTTCCGTTCCAAACCGAGATTGAAAATGTGCGAATTAATGCTCACCTCGTCAGCAAAGATGTCCTTGGAAAAGGCGTATTCGCCACGAAATTTGGTCAACGAATCGATGCGGTACTCGGCGCTCGGATTGATAAAGAATCGCTCTGTCTCAAAACGGGCTGTCTGTGCTGACGTGAGAAAATTCAATTCGTACGGCGTGCGGGTTTGCGCATAACCCACGATGCCGTTGAGATTGAGGTTGTTCGACGGACGTCCCCGCATTTCCACGGTGCCGAATTGCCGTTGCTGAACCGTCGATAGCTCGCTGAACTTGTTGTACACTTCTGAATCAAACCGGTAATTGGCGATGACGGTCAGGCGCGTCGATTGATAGCTGCCCTGCAGACCCGGCGTCACACGGAGAAACACGTCTTCCTGTCGTCGGTCCCTTGTCGAAAAGAACACGTTGTCGTCGTAGACTACGCCCGTCGCCAACCAGGGCATCAGATAAACTCCCTCAGGCATTCGTTCAGTGGACCCGCTCATCGTGTCGATCGGGGAACGCGGAATCCCTTGTAGCAATTGGGCCTTCACCGTAGCTGGATCAACAAGCATCGTCAGCGTCATCACGCAACAGGCCCATCGCAGTACACGCATCGCATCGCCCTTACGGCCTCGTGCGAAGCCCCATCGAATCCCAGTGGTCATGCCGGAACGGCCAATGCACAGTCGACCTCGACGGCGATGCTTCGGCGGAAGAGATGCACGGACAACACCAAGAGGCTTTGTCCGGCCCGCCGGTCCACCAACACACCTTCTACGCCGGTGAGCGGCCCTTCGGTAATGCGCACCCGCTGGCCGGTCTGAAGGTACGGATAGGGTGATGCCGGCAGCTCGGAGTTCACAAGCGCGCGGATCGCATCGATCTCGGTATCGGGAATCTCTCCCGGACCTCCGTCTTGTCCGCCCAGCACGCCCACCAGTCCCCTCGCCTTGAGCAGCTCGACGTAACGGGCACCGCTCAGCTTGTCTCGTACGAAGAGATACCCGGGAAACAAGGGCCGGCGAATCCTGTGTTTGACACCCGCACGCAATGACCAGACACCGATAGTGGGAAGAAAGACTTCGAAACCCCTGCCATCGAGCTGTCCTCTCACCAACTGTTCGCAATGGCTGTGGGTCCACAGGGCATACCACCGACGCGGCCCGGTCTCGATCGTTTCGGAGATTCCATTCTCGTCGCCGGTCGCGAGAAGTGAAAAGGCTCCGCCCCCTTCGGTTTGGCCATGGTTCCCCATCCCGAACCTCCATTGCCTTCTTCCGCAGCCGACGATCCTTCAATCCCCGGGAACCGACGTCTGCGCCTCGGTGAACAAGCTCGGCGGTTTCCTAGCCCCGCCGGTTTGTATCCCCCTGTTGTGGATCACCGTAACGAATACATGAGGTCTGGACTATCCGTGATGTCACTGAAACTGATGGGGAGAATACCTGAGGGCGTATAGGTAGTATTGTGGAGGCTTCGTCAAGGGGGCTACTAGTCACTGCCCTGGGGTAGCGAACGCGCCTCTCTCTAGGAGTTTCCCTAGTTCGAGTCGCGCCTGCTCTTCGCCATAGTAAAGCAACTCACCATTTGGGTTTCGCTCGAACCTCTATTTTCACAGAAAGGACCGTCATGAAGATCGCTCAGTTGTCTCCGCTCTGGGAAAGCGTCCCACCCCAACTGTACGGTGGGACCGAACGAATCGTCTCCTACCTGACGGAGGAACTCGTTCGTCAGGGTCACGAGGTGACGCTCTTTGCGAGCGGGGACTCGAAGACTGCAGCGCATCTCAGAGCCTGCTGCGATCGTGCACTGCGTCTCCACGATAATGTGATGATTAATCGCGACGCGCCCAATATCCTCATGCAGGAATGGGCCCTCGGCGCTGAGTCAGGACACTACGACGTGGTGCATTCGCATTTGGATTTCCTGTCGTTCCCGATGAGCCGGCGCGCTCACGCGCCAGTGGTGACGACGCTGCATGGTCGCTTGGACTTGCCGGAGTTGCAGCCCATCTTCAAGGAGTATTCGGAACTGCCGGTGGTCTCTATTTCAAATGCTCAGCGAAAACCCTTGCCAGGCGCAAACTGGGCAGGGACCGTCTATCACGGAATCCCCAAGGACTTGTACTCGCTACATGACCGCCCTGGTTCCTATCTGGCATTCCTTGGTCGGATTTCGCCGGAGAAGTGCCCGGATCATGCGATTGAGGTGGCAAAGCGTGTCGGTATGCCCCTCCGCATCGCCGCAAAAGTCGATGCAGCGGACCACGCCTATTTCAAGCAGAAGATCGAGCGGCTGCTCGACCATCCGTTGGTTGAATACGTCGGCGAAATCAACGACGCCGAAAAAAACGATTTTCTGGGTGACGCAGCCGCTCTCCTTTGCCCCTACGACTGGCCTGAACCGTTCGGACTCGTGTTGATCGAGGCCATGGCCTGCGGCACGCCGGTATTAGCCTATCGTCAGGGGTCGATTCCTGAGGTCATCGATCATGGCGTCACAGGTTATATCTGCGGCAACATCGGTGAAATGGCTCAAGCGGTTGCGGGACTTCCACTCATTGATCGAAAACGATGTCGCGAAGTCTTCGAAAAGCGATTTACCGTCGAGCGAATGGCGAAGGACTATCTCAATCTCTATGAGTCGATGGTGGCTGCTCCTCATCGACCCCGGCTCCTGACGCGACCCGCGAGCCATGCGCGTGTCGGTGCCATCCACACACTGGCCCCCCAAGCTGACGTAGCGTAGCTGATGAATGCTGAGTCTCCTTCGGGAGACTCAGCACTCCCCGAGTATTCCTTTGTTTAACGGGAGAGGGCGGGTTCGACAGGAACGATTTGGGCCATGCTGACGGCCTGCCGCACCATTTGGCTGGCGTAACCCCACTCATTGTCGTACCAACTCATCACCTTCACGAGATCGCCGTCGACGACCTGTGTCATCTCGCGGTCGATAATAGAGGCCCGCGGGTCTTGGATGATGTCGGTAGAGACCACCGGGTCCTCCGTGACGCCCACGACACCTTCATAACGCTCACTCCTCGCCTCTTCGAGAAACAGCGTGTTGACTTCCTCGACCGAAGTGGTGCGTGCTGTCACCATGACCACATCCGCAATGCTGCAGATCGGGACCGGCGCTCGGACTGCCGTCGCGTCGAATCGTCCTCGCAATGAGGGCAAGGCCCGTGCAGTCGCCGTAGCCGCTCCGCTGGTCGAGG
>DASTQY010000489.1:0-2864 GCA_035761525.1 Nitrospira sp.
CAATATGCGAACTGCACCGTTAGCTGATTGTACTTAGCGGCTGTCTTTCCTTAACAATGAGCCTACAACAGAAGATGCATTTTGAGTCGGGCCTTCTCAGCGTAGAGGCAGGCGGAGAGTTCTCGCTGGAAGATGCCAAACAGGCCTTCCTTGAGCTGCTTGAAGCTGTTGCCCAACATAGGGCTCAGAGAATATTGTTCGATGCTCGGAACGTGAAGGGAAAGCCCAGGGACATGGAGCGCTTCTACTACGGCGAATTCGCAGCACTAAAAACTCACACGATTGTCGTTGAGTACAACATTGTGCCGCAGTTTGCGTATGTGCTCCATGAGCCTCTTCGTGACCGGACAAGATTAGGGGAAACCGTTGCCGTGAATCGAGGGATGAATGTCAAGACGTTTGAGACTCCAGAAGACGCTATCGAATGGCTAACAAGCGCGCGCTGATTCCTCGCATTGTCTATTAACACACAGCTGATGCGTTTGCTTGTCTAATTCTTTCAGTCCTACCTCAGCGAATCCCCCAGACTATAATTCCTGTATAGCAATTGCGAAGAGAAGGGGGGAGTGGTGACATTTGCAAAAGTTCGTAGGACGAAGTAGCTGTCAAAAGTGACAGTTTGAAGTTAGGTCGATCTTTGTCATAGTGCGCCGCCTCTTCTCATGCAGAAGACTCGGCGATGATGGTGCGAAAGTAAATTTATGGATCAGACCGATGGATGGCACCGAGCGCAACCGAGTTGAAGAACGGCTCACGGAGCAAGCCCGCCTGAAATCCTTCAGCGCGCGGATCGGCACCCATCTGATCGAGTGCGGTGACTTCGCCGAGATGCTGCGGCGGTGCGCGCAGACGATGGTGGACGATCTGGGGGCAGCCTTTGCCCGCATCTGGACCGTGAACGAACAACACAACGTGCTCGAGCTCCAGGCCAGTGCCGGCCTCTACACCAACCTGGAGGGCCGTCACGCTCGCATCCCCGTGGGCAGTTTGAAAATCGGCCTGATCGCGGCACAGGGAAGACCGCATCTGACCAATCATGTGATTGGGGACCCCCGCATACCTGAACAGGACTGGGCCCGAAGCGAGAGGATGGTCGCCTTCGCCGGTTATCCACTCGTCGTCGAGGAGCGCGTCATCGGCGTGATGGCGATGTTCGCCCGCTCCGCGCTATCAGATTCGACCCTGCACGCGATGTCGCTGGTCGCGGACCACATTGGGTTGGCGATTCAGCGTAAGCTGGCGGAACAACGATTGCGGCAGAAACAGGAACGCCTCACGCTGGCGCTCCAGGCTGGACGGATGGGCGTGTATGACTGGGACATGGTGTCCGATGCGGTCTGGTGGTCGCCGGAAACGTATAGTCTCTTCGGCGTCTCTCGAGACGAGTTTGTCCCGACGCCCAAAGGCTTTGAGAAGATCATCCATCCCGAGGACCGCGAAAGCGTGTGGCAACAGTTTACGGAAGCACTCCACAACGGAGCAGATTGTGCCTACGAGTTTCGGATTATCCGCCCGGACGGGACCCTCCGCTGGATCGCGAATCTGGGGCGAACCCAATACAGCACCACGGGGAGACCTATCCGCCATTATGGCATCGCGAGTGACATCACCGAGCGCAAACAGTGGGAAGATGTCTTGCGTGACAGCGAGAATCGGCTGCGGGCGTTCTCTGGCCAATTGGAGCAGTTGGTGGAGAAACGAACGGAGGAACTGATGCAGTCCCACGACCGCTTGCGTGAGCTCGCCACCGAGCTCAACCTTGCCGAGCAACGGGAACGCAAGCGACTGGCCGCGGAGCTCCACGATCACCTCCAACAGTTGCTCGTGCTGGGCCGCCTAAAACTGGGGCAAGGGAAAGAGTTCGTCGAGAGCCTGCCGAAGTGTGCACAGCTTATCAACGAAGCCGATGGCATTCTGTCTGAGGCCTTGACCTACACACGCACCTTGGTCGCGGAACTCAGCCCACCCGTGCTGCGCGATCACGGTTTAGCGGCGGGCCTCACCTGGCTCGGTGCGTACATGCAGAAGCATGACCTCGCGGTCACGGTAACGGTCCCGGAGGCCACTCTCCAGTTGCCCGAGGATCAGGCGCTGCTCTTGTTCCAATCGGTTCGGGAGTTGCTGATGAATGCTTGGAAGCACGCGGCAACGGGCAAGGCAGATGTCACCATGGAGACAGACGACAATCGACTTCGAGTACAAGTTCACGATGACGGGCGAGGCTTTGAAGTGGCTGTTGCTGAAACTACGACTGCACACAAGCTCGCGTCAAAATTCGGCCTTTTCAGTATTCGCGAGCGGATGAAAGCCCTGGGTGGCTCGTTTGAGATCGAATCCGCTCCTCATCAGGGAACCACAGCTACACTAACGTTACCGTTGGGTGCAGCATCGAGCGAGACGGAAGTGGAGCCGAGACCCTTTGAGGTTTCGCAGGACGGGTCAGAGACGCCGAATGCTAGCCCTCTACCATCAGGAGCACAAACACGAACCGTCGGTGTGTTATTGGTCGATGATCATGCCATGGTCCGCCAAGGGCTGCGGATGATGCTGGAGGACTATCCAGACGTGGAAGTCGTTGGGGAGGCGTGCGACGGAGAAGAGGCGTTGGTGTGTACCGAGCAGTTGCATCCAGCGGTGGTGGTCATGGACATCAATATGCCGAAGATGAATGGCATCGAGGCGACGGCTTACCTGAAGACCCGGTATCCCCACATCGCCATCATCGGCTTGTCGGTCAACGCAGGGGAGGAAAACCAGAAAGCGATGAAGAGGGCTGGGGCCACGTCGCTGATTACGAAGGAAGCGGCCGTGGACCAACTATATGCCGCCATTCAGGCGACTTCTGCTCCAACACGATCATGACT
>DASTQY010000490.1:0-7861 GCA_035761525.1 Nitrospira sp.
ACAGATCAAAGGCTTCCTGGAGGAGGGCAACAAGACGAAGGTCGTCCTGACGTATCGGGGGCGAGAAATGGCCAATCAGGAAATGGGGCGGGTTGTCATGAACTCGGTAATTGCGGAGCTGTCTGAGACCGGTACGATCGAGTATGCGCCGCGGATGGAAGGGCGCAGCTTGATCATGATCGTCGCTCCCAAGAATTAGAGGCCGAACGTTTAACCAAAGGATGCACGCAATGAAAATGAAGTCACATAGCGGAGCAAGCAAACGATTTCACAAGACGGGCACGGGCAAATTCATGCGCAAACGCGCCGGCAAGCGCCATATTCTAACCAGCAAGAATCGGGAGCGGAAACGCCGGCTGAGCGGATCGGTGGTCGTTGACGAAACCAAGGCCGCGGCGCTCAAGCGCCTACTGCCCTACGCATAGAGATTTCAACCTGAGCTCAACAAGGAGTATGAGTCATGCCACGCGCAAAAGGTGGGCCAAAAACACGAGCAAGACGGAAAAAACGACTCAAACTAGCGAAAGGGCAATACGGCGCAAAGAGCCGGCTGTTTCGCTCAGCGACAGAATCGGTAGATAAGGGACAGCAGTATGCCTACACCGGGCGCAAGAATCGGAAGCGGGACTTCCGGCAGTTGTGGATTGCTCGCATCAGCGCGGCCACGCGGGCGCATGGGCTCACGTACGGCCGCTTCATCAATGCGCTTAAAAAAGCCAACGTGTTGTTGGATCGCAAGGTGCTATCCGATATGGCGATCAAGGATGTCGCGGGATTTGAGCAGCTCGTCGGACTGGCCAAGCAACATCTGACACCGGCGACCGCCTAGCTTCACCTTTTCGCAACTCCACCAGCGGAGGGGGATGAGCATCCCTCCGCTCAATGGATCTCAATCAGTCGAGACAGATTGACGTCGAAGGCGGCGACCGGTACCGCGATTTGCCACCGTTCAAGCACTTCGGGGTGCACTTCTCCGATGATACCCAGCGACTTTCCCGACACAACAATCTGCCCTGCCCGGCCTTCCAGGAAAGACGGATGTTGAACCGGCTCGAGAGTGTAATCCCTTCCCAAATGATAGAACAGGATATCCAAGCAGGAATGAATCTCCGAAAAATGCGCCGCCGCATGGGCGATTGCCGCGCCCACGACCGTCTCCGTACGTGAACCCAATTCGTGGCTGCGATCCGGAATCGCGACGTCGCCCGATTCAAAGAGACGATGGGGATAAAACGCCCGGCTTGAAGCGGCTTCGACACGCAACAGGGAGGGCAGCATCCATTGACGGAGGCAAGAAAAACTCAGTGACATGACATTCTCGACCTCGACCATTTCACCCCAAAGCGTTTGGTTCAACCGCATCGCATCGCGATATTGCTCCGGTGATCCCAAAATGTTCGAGATGATCTCTTGAAATCCCATGCCGACCATCAGTTCTCTCGCCCGGTCGGATGTTTGCTCGATTTTCGAGAGCGCGCCGACGGTAAACTGTGCGGGCATGACGGGGGAGAAGTCGCCATAACCCCGGCTGATAGCGACGTCCTCCACGACATCCATGGGATGCATGAGGTCCTGTCGATAGGGCGGTAACTTGGCCTTAACCGTCCCCTTTGCCGGTGCGACCACATACCCATACACCTCGAGGGCTTGTTTGACCGCCTGCACGCCAATCGGCTGACCGAGCGCCTGTTCAATGGTCTGGATGGGAATCGTCCGCGTGATATCGAGGTCCCGAGGCGTCACGACCTGTTTTCCGAACGGCGTCTTGGTGGGATAGCGCACGTCGACCGGCTCAATGACCGCACCTCGGTCAGCCAGATTTGCTGCGAAGATATTCAGCGTCAACACTACCATTGGGAGATCGGTCCCCGTGACCTCCACGAACAAGGCATCGTCACCGACTTGCACTTCGCCGATTTCGCGACTGTTGATAATAGGCGGAAATGATAACGGCTGCCCTGTGGCGTCTCGAAGAATCGGCAACTGCTCGTGCTCAGCTAAGATGTGTCCATACTCGAGCCCTTTCGGATGGACCATCAGAATTTCGCCTAGCGTCATCGTCGTCTCCATGCCGAGAGGAGTGAACTTCGCGGCATCCGGTTTCACGAGTTCATACGTCACAGGGAATTGAATACGCGCTAACCGGTACAGACCGATGGAGACAGTTTTCCGCTTGTGTCCGAAGATATCGGACAGTTTTTCCTGCGTTTGAATGAGCTGCGCCAATCCTTCCTCCGTCACGCGATACCCCGTGGATGCACAGGCTGCAACGTACGGGCGCACCCGCTCCAGGCCCGGCGCGACATTCAAGCGTCTTAAGGTCTTCTTGGACTTAGTCGAGAAGAACGGGTAGGGCCTGACCTTTCGTTGTTGTTTGATGCGGATTTGCCGTGCAATCCCTTCGCAACACCAGAGATCGGGCCGGTTGCTGTCCTGTAGCTCGATCCGTAATTCTCCCGTCTCTGCGACATGCTCTTTCAACTCGCCCTTCACCAGCATCAGCCATTCTTCGAGCTGCGGGATAGTCAGGGGCCGTTTCGCACGTCCATCCGCCGCAAGCAGTGATTCCAAATCGTCTTTATAAATCGAAATCGTTGGCATGAGCTAGAACACGCCTCGTGTCGTTCGGATCATATCCAGATTATTCGTAAAGAGCTCACGGATATCGTGTATGCCCAGGGCGACCATCGCCATACGATCCAGACCAAGCCCCCAAGCGATGACCGGCACCTTGACCCCGAGCGGCAGGGTGACTTCCGGCCTGAAGAGTCCTGCACCGCCGAGTTCCATCCAACCGAGACGCGGATGACGGACATGCAATTCAACCGAGGGCTCCGTGAACGGAAAATACGCCGGCAAGAACTTTACTTCTTTGGCCTGTGCCACTTCTCGAGCAAACAGATTCAACAACCCGAGCAGAGTGCGGAAGTTGATATCGTCTCCGAGGACAATCCCTTCGACCTGAAAGAAATCCGTGGCATGGGTCGCATCGACCTGGTCGTAACGAAAGCACCTCGCGATGGAAAAATATTTGGCCGGTGTTGCCGGCCCAGACGCCAAGGTTCTCGCTGACACTGCCGTACCTTGGCTCCTCAATACCAGCCGCTTCGCCCGTTCGACATCAAAGGCGTACCGCCATCCCATTGACCCGGTGTTTCCGCCGTTTCGATGAGCCTGAGCGACGCGAGAAAGGAACGGTTCAGCAACATGCGTGGCACGGGTGGGATGCTTGACGAAGTACACATCGTGGATGTCGCGTGCCGGATGGAACTGGGGCATGAAAAGTGCGTCCATGTTCCAGAATTCCGTCTCGACCAGCGCCCCCCGCATTTCCTGGAACCCCATGCTCACCAGCTTTGATTTGACGGTGTCCAGAAACTCGCGATACGGATGTCTTTTCCCTGTGCTGATCCGCGGCGCGCGAAGGCTGATGGTGTATTTCCTGAACCGCTTTGTACGCCAACTGCCGTCCTTGAGCATTTCGGGACTGAGCTGGGAGACTTCTTCCGCAACTTCATGTTGCGCCAGATGCTCCGATGCCGTGAGGCCGGCTGACGCCACCCTGAAAGATCGAGCCACACGGTCGTCGACGCGAAACGGTTCTTTCGCGTTGCCCCGCTTGACGGCGTACTCTTGGATGATCTGCCGGTCGTGTTCTTCGAAACTTTCTAATTCGCGAGGACCTTCATGCACCTGCTGCAGTAAGCTTCTCAGCCGATCGGCCGTGGGGCTCGGACGTCCGGTGGACTCAAGGCAACCTCCCTGCACAATGAGGAGCGCCCCTTCCTTTTTCAGGCGGCCGACGGCCTTACTGACATCGGATGGATCGAGGCCTTCTTGAGACTGCAGATCCTGGATCGTCAGCCGGCCGCCGGTCCCTGCTGCACTCTTCGCCGCCGCCAAGACTTCCTCAATCGGGGCTTGCTTTCCATGATAACGCTCGCCGACAGGTGTCAGCGAGACGACTGGGGTAACGGTTTCCTTGTCGACAGCGAGCAGCGATTTGGCAAGCAACCATTCGATGGCCATGCTGAGTTGCGAGGCTTCAAGATTTGTGGCTTTGGCGAGTTGATCGGTGTCGAGGACCAGCCCGGATGGATTGGCGCCAAAGGCTGTGAGCACCTTGATTTCCAGTGGGTGCAAGCTGTCGATGAGGGAGGAAATGTCCACCCGATGGCCTATCGATGGACGGGTGCAGGCTGCCGAGCCGCCCGGAGAGCAGCGATCGTCGCCGCATAATCGGCTCCGCAGAAAATTGCCGAACCAGCGACCAACACGTCTGCGCCGGCGGCGAGGATTCGAGCCGCGTTGTCGATTTTGACGCCGCCATCGACCTCGAGCAGCGCACGGCTCCCGATACCGTCGAGCATGCGCCGTGCTGTGCTCACCTTGTGGAGACAGGACTCGATGAACGTCTGTCCACCGAATCCGGGATTCACGGACATGATCAGGAGAAGATCGATATCCGGAAGAATTTCTTCGATGGTGTGCAATGAGGTTGCGGGATTCAACGTGACACCCGCCTTGACGCCACGCTCCTTGATGGCTTGCACCGTCCGGTGAAGATGTGGACAGGCTTCGACATGGACGGTCAGGTAATCGGCACCAGCCGAGGCAAAGTCGGCAAGAAAGGCATCTGCGTTCGTAATCATCAGGTGAACGTCGAGGGGAAGCTTGGTCACTTTCTTCAAGGATTCCACGATCGGCGGGCCCACCGTCAGGTTCGGCACGAAATGGCCATCCATGACGTCAACGTGCAGCAGATCTGCTCCACCTCGCTCGACCGCGGCCACTTCGTCGGCCAGGCGGGCAAAGTCGGCAGAGAGAATAGAAGGAGCGATCAACGCGGTTCTGGCGGTCATGAATCCATTCGTGTCAAGCGTGCTGCATAAAAGCCGTCCATTGAATCCACGTTTCCCATCGTCGAGAAATCGCCTTGTGCAGTGATGAGATGCCGGCCGGATTCCGGCAGCCAGGGTGCCACGGACACTCGACGGAACTCCGCATGCGACCTCAGGAATCCGTCGATGACAGCTTCGTTTTCCTCCGGCTCTGTTGAACACGTACTATAGACCAGCACCCCGCCGGCCCGCAAGCATCGAGCCGCCGAGTCGAGTATTTGCGATTGCACCGCCTGATGCCGTGCGAACGCTTTCTGTTCCTTTCGCCATTTTGACTCTGGATGCCGTCGCAACACGCCGAGACCGCTGCATGGGGCATCGACAAGAATTCGATCGAACCATAAGCGATCGGCCGTTTTGTCCGCTTTGGCAGCTGCATCTCCCCACGAAGAGTCTCTCAGGTCGCCAACGATCGGCGCAATGCTTTTTAATTGTAATCGGCTGCAATTTGTCTGCAAGACGGAGAGCCTGCCGGCACTGCGATCGACTGCGTAAATCCGTCCCTGGTCTTCCATGAGTTCGGCTATGTGCGTCGTCTTCCCTCCAGGCGCGGCGCATGCGTCCAGGACAAGGTTTCCGGGACGCACGTCCAGAAGGAAAGGGATCAGCTGGGCAGCCTCGTCCTCGACATAGAACTGACCCTCTGCAAAACCGGGCAGCATTGCCACGCTTCCTCCTTCCACAAGCGTGATCCCTGCCGGGCTTATTCGCGTCGGCTTTCCGTGAATGCCGGCCTTCTCCAATCGCCGGAGCAATTCCTCCCGAGTGATCTGCAGTAGATTCACGCGAAGGGTCATCGGAGGAATGAGGCTCGCCTGTTCGCAGACAGTCTGAGCAGCGGATAGGCCAAGCCGATCGAGCCAGCGACGACTCAACCATTCGGGAACAGCATACCGTACGGCGAGTGCGTACGCGGCATCATCGTGGACTGAGGGCCATGGCGCGCTCGGCTCGCGAATCAGCGCACGCAAGACGGCATTGACGAAACCACCCCAATCCCGCCGCAACTTCTTCGCCTGGGCCTTGACTAGATTCACGGTTTCATTGACAGCAGCGGAAGCGGGGATCCGATCGAGAAAAAGCACCTGATAGGCACCCATCCTTAACAACATCTGGACCACTATCGGCAAACGGGGCAGCGGCTTATCAAGGACCGGTTCTAACCGCCAATCGATAGTGAGCAAGCGGCGGCAGACCCCGTATGTGATTTCAAGGGCCAACGCACGGTCGCGGCTATCAAGCGGTGTGCGGAGCAGCGCACGATCGAAAAGTGTATCGAGGCCTTCCTCCGAATGTTCTGATTCAACGAGCACCGACAATGCAACCGACCTGGCAGAATGGATAGGCATGCCAATTGAGAACAGTGGCACTAGCAGAAAAAGCCCGCGGGAACGCCGCGGAGCACAAATTGATCAATCGTCTGGCATGAGCGGCTGTTGCATTTGCCAGGGACTGACTGGCATTCACTGATGAGAGTATCGAGCGTTCACTGTGTGTGAGCGCTCAGTCGCATGTCGGCACCGATCGGATGGCCCGTTAGATACTGCGCCATCGGCATTCGACGGCCACCGGCCGCTTGAACTTCGTAGATCGCCAGTACCCCTCGGCCTGTGGCCACATGGATCGCATCCTTTTGGACTGCTGTCACTTCACCGGGAACCCCTCTCGCCGGCTCGTCTAAAGCCACCGCCCGGTAAATCGTCCAGCGCTCCGTTTTGGCAACAGTATAGGCACCAGGCCATGGATCGAGCCCGCGGATACGATTGGCAATGGCAGTTGCAGGCATCGTCCAGTCGATTATGCCATCCTCTTTCTTCAAAAGTGGAGCCAGAGTCGCTTGGCTATGATCTTGAGCTCGAGGAATCAGAGTACCGGCTCCTAACTGGGCCAGAGTCTTCACAAGCAGTTGTCCTCCAAGCTCAGCGAGACGAACAGACAAGCTGCCGGCAGTATCTTCGGGGTTGATAGTCATTGTTTCTTGGAGCAACACGGCTCCGGTGTCCATGCCCTCATCCATCAACATGGTCGTAATACCGGTTTCGGTTTCCCCATTGATGAGGGCCCATTGGATCGGACCTGCTCCCCGGTACTTCGGCAACAGTGATCCGTGCACATTGATACAGCCAAAGGGGGGAAGGGAAAGGATTGCGGGAGGCAGGATACGGCCGAACGCTGCGACCGCGATATAGTCTGGTTTCCAACTGGATAATGTCGCTAAAAAGTCTACATCCTTCATTTTTGTCGGTTGCAGAAGCGGTATGCGCTCACGATGTGCGATGAGTTTCACTGGAGAGGGCGTTAATACTTGACCGCGTCCTTTCGGGCGATCGGGCTGCGTCACAATGCCCACAACCTGATGGTTCGCTTTGAGCAGCGCCTCAAGTGATGGAACGGAGAATTCTGGTGTCCCCATGAACACTATGCGCATGCACCGCTTTAGCATTCGTGAGGCACGAAAGCAACGGGACTGCATGGTTTGACTTGCCGAGAATCGCTTTGTTAGTATCCGCGCGCGGGGTGGAGCAGTCTGGTAGCTCGTTGGGCTCATAACCCAAAGGTCAGAGGTTCAAATCCTCTCCCCGCAACCAATACTTTTCAAGGATTTCGTATACCCCTTCAAAAGATGAACGGTTGAAGCCTACGTGATTTCTGGGTTTCAGTCCGTCCCTTCCTCACAGAGGCTTTCTTATGTATCTGGCTTACCCGAAGCGAGAGGTTTGGCTCATTATTTATGAATTTGTCGCGAGCGCCTGGGTTGAGTTAGGGATTGATGGGATCCCTCCGCCTGAACCGCCATGCTCCGACGTGTGGTCCATGCTCTCAGATAGTGACAAGGAAGATGCCTGGACTCTTCTGCTCGAGTGGCTTGAACACCACGACATTGTAGAGTTACTGGATGCCGTATCAGATGCTGATTGGTGCAGGGGGCAAGGGCAGTATGTCGAGGAGCCGACATCAGA
>DASTQY010000491.1:0-12130 GCA_035761525.1 Nitrospira sp.
CCGTCGTCAACACGTGTTTGTTGTCTTCGAGTGTGCCAACGCACTTGCCGATGCTTTGCAGCCGTCCCGTCGCTCTCTCGCCGGCATAACGCACGGCCATCTCACCGTCATGTGCCCGATCCGGTTCGGGCAGTCCTTGAAACGAATCGAATAAATGCAAGTCCCGGCACGCTTCGCCCGCCCGCCTGTGTGCCAGCCCCATCAGCGCAGCAGCACCTCCCTTCCAGGTCCCGCATTCAACCAGACAGCCCTCGATCCCGGTTCGATCGAGGTAGCACACCTGCTGCCACAGCGTGACAAGACGCGGGTAGGACAACATTGTATGGTTTTCAATCAGCGCGATGGCTTCCCGGGCAGCCGGCTCGTCATCATAGTTCTGCGGGGGATGCTCGCTTCGCTTGAGGATGGGACACGGCACGGTGCGTCGATCCTGCCCATATGCCGTTTCCGTGCGGCCGCCCATGGGATGAAGCGCGGCGACAATTTTCCGTATCATATTTCTCTCCGTTCAGCATGGAGTTGCCACTGAGCCGAAAGGGCCATGATGCCGCGCGACCGTCCGGGACCTGTGACGGAAAATGCGGCTATGCCGCCCAGGCGCTCGAGCGTCTCATATGAAGTGTGCTCTCGAAGCGCGAAATTGACCTCGTAGGCGCCTGTAGATAATTTGTGCTCGGCGTACCACACTCGTAGGCACATCACGCCGGTCACCGCCTCGCAATGCAACCCGTCCTCCTCCGAGACATTCCAGACGCACACGACCCCGGTCGCGTTGAGGATGCCGATTGAAAAGACGGGACGGTCGATCGGACGATGCATTTTGAACCTGATCTCGATGCCGAACGGCTGCTGCGCTTCGACCTCCGTGAGGGTCTCCTCGCCTGCGCCGAAAATCCGGGTGGCCAAGATTGTCACCTCGGATCCTGGACGGCCCGATCGACCGCGCTGCTCGAGCCGCATGCGCTCCTTACCGAACATCAGTTGCTCATACGCTCTCAACCCTTCCAAGGCAGAGCCCTCCGCGACGATGGCACCCCCGTCGAGCACAATCCCGCGTTGCGCGATGAACTGCAGCATATCGAGGCTATGAGTGACGAGAATCACCGTCGCGCCTCTTTCCCGAAGTTCTTTGAGGCGGGCAAGGCTCTTGTTTTGAAACTTCAGATCCCCGACCGCAAATGTTTCGTCGATGAGCAGGATGTCGCTTTGTATTTGAGTGGCCACCCCGAAGCCCAACCGCGCCACCATCCCGCTCGAATAGGTGCGGACCGGGCGGTCAAACCAGTCCCCCAACTCGACAAACTCCTCGATCGCGGGCAGCACACGGTCCATGTGGGCGCCAGTGATGCCCATAATTGCGCCCAAGAGATAGCTGTTCTCGCGGCCGGTGAGTTCGGGATGCACGCCGGCATTGAGCTCGATCATGGGAAAGACTCGGCCGTACACTTCCACTCGTCCCCGGCTCGGCGGTGTGACGCCGGCCAGTACTTTGAGCAACGTGCTCTTGCCTGCCCCATTGCGTCCGATGATACCGACCGTTTCACCTCTTCTCACTTCGAACGACACGTCCTGAAGGGCCCAAAGGTCGACGTCTCCCTTCGTGTTCGGCCGAAATTCTCTGGTCACCGCCCGGACAAGTTGGCCAATGCCGGCACAGGACGACAGTCCATAGCGTTTCCACAACCCGTCCACCCGAATGCTGGTTAAATCTGTCATCGTCAGACGGCATCCGCAAAATGTTGGGACAGGTATTTGAACAACGGCCAGCCAATCCCCCATACGCAAGCCGTGGCCACGAGGGACACCCCAAGCAGCTCGAAATCAGGTGCTTGCTGGCGTATCAGCACCTGCCTGAATCCCTCAATGATCCCCACCATGGGATTCAAAATATAGAGAGGCATCCAACCAGCCGGAACCTGCCTCAGCGGATACATGATCGGCGTCGCGAGCATCCAAAGCTGCAGTAATAGCGGCAAGCCAAACAGCACATCCTGCAGGAAGGTGCCCAACGCCCCTACAATCAGACCGCACCCCAGCGAAAAGAGGCTCGTGATCAGCAAAAGCGGAGCCAACCACAGCCAGGCGACGGCCGGATGGATGCCAAACCACGCCAAGAGGCCTGCGAGCAGGGCGCTGGAGACGGCGAAATCGGCCAGGGCAGTCACCACCGCCGTGACTGGAAACACCGTGCGCGGAACGGCCACTTTCTTCACGATACCGGCGTTGGCTCCGACACTCCCGCCGCAGCGATTGACTGCATTCACAAAAAACGCCCAGGGAACAAGCCCGGCATACGCAAAGAGGACGTAGGGCACGTCGTCCGTCCCGATATGGAGAATGCCTTGAAGCGCGGTAAACAACCCCGCGTAGAAGACCGGCGGGAGAACCGCCCACAATATGCCGAGGGCTGAACGACGATAGCGTCCCTTCATTTCCCGCAACGAAATCGCCCACATCAGCGCCATGAATTGCCGCCAAGGCTCCACAGCCGGCTCAAGATGAATGTAGACGCCTTTTCCGTTCATGGTGGTTGCCCTTTAGCGCCCGCAGTTAGGCCACCTTCTTGGCAATCTCCTCTCGCTGAAAGAGCCGATCGAATCGATGCTTCCATGTGTGGCATCCCAGGACCCGGGCATGTCCGGCCTCCCGAATGCGCTCCGCCTCTTTCGGATGCGAAGCATAGAACAAGGCCTTATCGATTAGTTCATCCGGCTGAGACCAGGTCTCGATTTCGCGTCCGAGCTGGTAATAGTCGCCGTGATCGGGCGCCTGCTGAACCAGGTAAAATCCGCCGGACATCGGCACTTCGAAATCCCGTAACCGGCACTGCAGATTGTTCGAGGCCAGTACGGTCTCGTCGGTGTGCCATCCGGTATCTGAGAATCCGAGGTTGACGCGGCTGGTTCGGAAGATGTCTGGCAGCGCCTCATCCGCGCAGGGCAAATGAAACTCAGGCCCGTCAAGCTCGTGAAAGACATGACGGCGAGCGAGTTTTCGCCGAAGAGGGCCGGTCAGGCTTGACATGCCTTCGGCGCGCCACCGCGGCCAGGCATAATACCGCAGGTCGTGCACGACCTTATGCCAATCCCAGTCAAACTCATAGCCGTTCGGCACGTCGGGCTGCCAGCCTCGGCCGAACACGACTGGCTTCACTCCCCCTTCGACACAGGCCTTCAGTAAGGCCCGCCGGTAGGGGTTGAAGCTTCCCACAAAAGACACGCCGTGTCGGTACTCCGCTCCGCGAGCCTGATAAAATCTCGGATTGGCGGCCATGGGCATCCACACGATATGGTCGTTGTACGGCTTGAGATGGTCTGCATTGACCATCTGTGCAACCGCCAATACATCGAAGTACGGTGCCGTTCTGATCACCCGGTACCATTGAAACGCCATATCCACGTGATAGTTGATCATCGGCACTCGTAAGGCTTGAAGCTGCCGCGCCGTCTCCACGGTGAGAAAGTCGTCGTAGACGATGAAGAACATGAAATCCAGCCGGTTTGCTGACTTGAGTGTCCTCGCCAAGCGAACGAGCGCTGCATTTAACTGGTCCCGGTGCCCTCGCCACGTGCTTGAGCCTAAACGGCCCATCCCACCCGGATACGTAAACACTTCGAGATGATCGCAATAGTCATGACGCAACGTATCGAGGAGATTGATCTCCATCCACCTATCGGGCGGTAATACGGCAAGTGCGTTCATGGTCTAATGGACCGGAATGCTCCCTAGAAGTCTCGGCGTTCGAATATGCGGCAGGCTCCGAACAGTAGCAGTCCGGCATACAGTAGTCCGTAGGCGCTGGCGGCTACTTGATATTCCACGCTCACCGGCACGCCGCTGGCGGCCTGCCCTTTGATGTTCAACCACTCCAGATTGGGACATACGTAGTACAGCACCGTCATGATACTTTCGGTGAGGGGATTCTTCGTCCTGGCGGCGATGCCTTTCAGATCCCCCGTGAGATGGCCGATGACGTAGAAACCCAACGTCATGATGGCGCTGAGCGTGGGAGAACTAAACGTGGAAAAAAACATGGCTAAGGCGGTGACGAGCAGGACTTCGACGAGCATGAGCTCCACTGCCTGAAACAGCGCGCCGGCGACCACGTTCCCGCTCAACCAGATCGTGGAGAGGAACATCGCAAACATGATCGCGATGTTCAGACCTCCGATAAACACGAGCCCACAATACTTTCCCAGCACAAATTGCGTCCGTGTGATCGGCCGCGCGAGAATCGTATAAATGGTGCGGCGGTCAATCTCTTTGGTCACCAGGCCGATGCCCACGAAAATGGCAATGATGATGCCGACTAGGTTGATGGCGGCCAGCCCCACGTCATTGATGATGCGCGCTTGCTCTCCAATGGTGAGCGTACCGAGGAGCACCGAGGCCCCAATTAGGAGCAGGGCAAAGAACACGAGATTGTAGAGAATCTTATCCCGCACGGTTTCACGGAACGTGTTCTGAGCCACCACCAGCAGGCTTTGCATCAGATTCCTTGGTTCGTTTGCTCCAGGAAAATTTCTTCGAGCGTGCCCTTATGGGGAATGACCGACACCAACCGGCCGCCGGCATGACGAATGGCGGCCAGCACGTCTTCCAATTTCTGCTGCCCCGGGAGAGACATCCAACAGCGGCTGCCTCGTTGCAACACGCGTATCGCCGCGTCCTTGATCAAGGGGATGCTGTTTCCCAAGACGCCTTCACAGACGACCTCGACGGACTGCGTCGCATGCCGGCTGACAATGTCCTCGATTCGACCTACGGCCAGCATCTTTCCCTTCGCGAGAATTCCGACTCGATCGCAAATCATTTCGACGTCGGAGATGATATGCGTGCTGAAAAAGACAGTTTTCCCCTGGTCACGAAGACTCAGGATGATGTCCCTCACGTCTTTTCGTCCCAACGGATCGAGTCCCGACATCGGCTCGTCTAGGATAACCAGCTCCGGATCATGGATCAGCGCCTGCGCAAGACCAATGCGCTGCAACATCCCCTTGGAAAATTTTCTCAGTGGACGACACCGTGCGTCCAATAAACCGACGCGCTCCAAGAGGGAGGGAATCCGCTGGTGAAGATCCGCGTTGCTCCCACCGCCGAGCCTGCCGTAAAACGAGAGGAATTCTTCAGCAGTGAGATAATCGTAAAAGTACGGTGATTCAGGCAGATAGCCGACCTTCTTGTGCACGTCCACATCCTGGACCGGCCGACCGAGCAGCTCGACTGATCCGCTACTCGCCCGCATCAAACCCAGGACGATTTTCATCGTCGTAGTCTTGCCTGCTCCGTTCGGTCCAAGAAACCCGAAGATCTCCCCCTGTCCGACCGACATCGATACGTCCCGCAGGACAGTCGCAGGCTGTTGCCACGGCCAGGTTGGCCGGTGCGTCTTGGTAATCTGGTCAATAACGATGGCATCCATGTGATTTCTCTAGTATTTTACGAATTCGCTCCTGTCGACGACGATCATAGCAGGGCAGCGCCAATGAGCAAGCATTCGCACGATTCACTCCATGGGGACGCTCATCAGCGATTCCTTCTTCTTCCAGTCATGGTCAATCGTTCAGGCATCTCGGTGCTCGAAACCGCCCCGGTCTTCGCATCATAGGCATATCGCCCGCCGGCCGGTTCCACTGGCAAGGCAGAGAGCAAACCGGCTGAGACGAGGTCATCCAGGCCAGACGGATTGGTGCCTTTCATGTTCCGATAGCGATCGATCGCCTGCTCCAGCACGTAGAGGTCTCGCTCGATCATGACGATCTTTAACCGTATCTCGAGCAGCTTCTTCGCGCTCTCATCCGTTGCCTCCTGGTACATGGCTGCCAGCAGATTGACGGCTTGCTGAGGTGAATGGGCGGAGACATAGAGGTTTGCGGCCAGCGTGGCCAGGCTCGATGGAGCGTTCGGCAGGCGCGAGGCTTGGGAGATATAGTCGGCGGCTTTGGCATCGTCATAAAGTTCGTAGTAGTAGTTAATGCCGATCAGGAATGGGAGTTTCCATTCCGTCGGATTGTGCTGCATGCCTTTTTTCATGAGCCGATTACTCTCTTCGGGCAGGACGACGAGCGTCGTCAGTGCGAGCCCTCCGGCCTCATAGGCCCGCACGAACTGCGGATCCAGGGTCGTCACGATGTCCAACGCGCGGTACAACCACCGGCCGTTCGAGTCAGAGACCTTCTTCTCTCCCATCACCTGAATCGCCTGGATCCATAGCAGGTCGGCGAGCAGCTGCCGGTAGCCCAACGAGGCGATCTTCATATATTCGCCGTCGGGCAGATACATGAGTCGCTCAAGTTTCTTGTCGGCTTCCTGCCATGGCCTCAGCGCGAACTGCAGCGCAATGAGCAGTCCCATCATAATCACGCTGATCGACCAGAAACTGATATGCTCACGCCAAACTTTCATGACACCCCTTCCATGGCCAGCGCTCTGCCCAGTGGATACAGGTCGACGTCCAGAAAGCGTCGCTCGATCTCGTTGAGCTCTCTGCCCGCATACCTCGACTGCACGGCTTTGATGGCCGCGTACTCCCCCTGATAGTCGCCGGGTTTGCCTGCCTTCAAGGACAGCTCTGCCAGCAAGGCACGGCCTGGCAGGAAATTCGGTTCATATCCTTTCGCCGTTGTGAGTAAGGCGATGGCCGCATCGGTACGGCCATGAGCAAGATGCAATTGGGCGAGTTCGTAATAGCTGGACGGCGAGAAGGGATCCAAACGGATCGCATCTGTGAACGCTCCTGAGGCTTTCTCCAACAACTCGTCACGCTGGGTCGTGCTGCCAGGCTGCACCGCCATCAGCCGGTAGATGGTACCCAGTCGGAACGCAAATCTTCCGTCAGCCTCGTTCAGACTTCTGGCCATAGCTTCTTCTTCTGCCGCCCGGAGCAGCCAGTCCGAAGTTCCCGACTCGACGAACAGCTCGAGGGCCGTTCGAGCGATCGAGTCATGATAGCCGGTTGTTCCCGGATCGATGGCGGCGGCACGAACGTACCAGCTCATCGCCTGTTCCAAATGCTGTTGCGCCGCATGACGCTTGCCCTCTTCATGGGCATACCAACCCACGGCGGATTGCGAACAGACGGCAGCGATCAACAGCATGCCGACCACCACCGCTGTGACACGCAAAGGATGGTAGCTAAAGGGGATGCGTCGCCACACGACGGTTGTAGAGCCGGATTGCATGGCGAGATTGTGGGTAAGTCCAGCCATGAGGATGAGCAGGATAACCAGCGCCGGCTCGTGAAACGTGGAATCTACGGCCGCATGGAGCAAGATCACGAGCGCAGAGCTTGTGAGTCCCATGATAAGCCCTCGATTCGTCCGGTCAGCCGATGGACAGCACAGCCGCCGGACTTCGGTGGACCAAACCCAAAGGCCACCCAGAAACACCAAGACGCCTACCAACCCCAGTTCCACTCCCATCTGGAGATATTCGTTGTGCGCCGACTCAGGCCGTTTGCCATAGCGGACGATATTCCCTTCGATCGGAAACCGATCTTGAAACGATCCCTGCTTGTACATGCCTACTCCAATGCCCAGCGGATGCCCCAACAGGCGCTCAAAAGAGCTTTTCCAGATTTCCACCCTGGTATAGGCGTAGGGATCCTGCGAAGCTACATGCACGATTCGATTTTGCAGCGGATTCGGGACAACCATCCCTGCGAGCAGACAAACAACCAGGATCGCCGAGGCCCTCTTTCCATATCGGCAGAAGCTGAGGAACGATATCGCTCCGATCAGTGCAAAGGCCGCTCCCCGTGACTGCGCGGCAACAAATGCGGCCAATGAGACCGCCGCGGCACCGCATAGCCAGCTTGCCCAGAGCAGCGAGAGCGTTGCACGTTGCGAAAAGAGCAAGACGCCGAGTGATAACAGGAAGACGGCCGCTTCATAAGCGGCAAAGAAATTTGGATTGAAAAATGTGCCATGCGCTCGAGGTTCTCCTAACCAGAGATATTGACTTATTCCCCAGATCCCCTCCGACACACCAAGGCCACTCACCAAGAGGACCAGTGCCCACTTCTGGCCAGGCAGTCGGATCCCCTGCGTGACCATGACGAAGAGCATGGCATAGGACACAATGTTGAGGATCCACTGCACGCTGGCATTCTTGTAAGGCGACCATGTGATGGACAGGATCGACCAACCACAGAACAGCGCGACCGAGACCGCCAGAGGGGTTTGAGGGAGGAAGAGAGAACCCTCTCGTATTCGACCCACAAGCCATATCCCCGCACTTACCAGAATCACCAGGCGGATGAGGAGAACGGGCAGTTGCGTCGTGCCCCCGTCGATCAAAGGAGAGAACAGCACCAGCCACCCGATGGTCATGAATAGGGCGATACCAGGCCAGGCAGCAATCTCGCGCTTCAACCATGCTGTGGTGTCACTGATATGGGAGACGAAGGCACCGGCTTGCACCCGTCCCCCAACGGACAATGCGTCCGGAAGAGTGTTGATGTGGCCAGGATGGTCGGGCACCGAACTCCTCCCCTCCGAACGACAAAAAGACACGATTCGAGATGGCATCTAGAGACGCATAGAGGCCAGTGATTTAACCGTATGAGGGGTGCGAGGGAGTGTCAAGAATTTCTCGTCTTCATACGTTAAAAACAACAAGGGAGGGAGACCTCATGATCTCCCTCCCTCCGGATCCGCAGATCCGTTCACACTGTGACAGCGACGGTCTTACAAGGACACGTCGTTGTTTGTGTTCTGCAGATTGCGCTGGTCATTGATGAACCAGTGATCGCAAGCCGTATCACCATCGATGTTGCCGTTCGCACCGGCAGTGAATCCACTTGATGTCGCCAGCACGGAGAAACCACCGCTGGTCGGCGCCACGGTCACGTTACAGGGGGTCGCTGCGTTCGAACTGCCATTGAAGCGGGTCACCGTCGTACCGGTTCCAGCTGCGTTCACACCGTCCTGATACCAGAACGAGTATCGGGGCGAGCCGGAGGGCTGCCACCCGATCTGGCTGATGGTCGCAGGTGAATAGCTCTGTGGGTTCTGCGATTCAGCTTGATAGGCCACGGCGGATGTGAAGATGGCTCCCAAACTGACCTTCGCTTCCGACTGCTTGGACTTCGCCTGATAGGCGACGAAGTTCGGAATGGCGATGGCCGCCAAGATACCGATGATCGCGACCACGATCATCAACTCGATCAGAGTGAAACCCTTTTGACCTTTGAACGACTTACACATTGCTGCTCCTCCTTGTTGATGGTTCGCGCACGCTCCGAAGAGCCTTATTGCCAAATCCGTCCTGAACTCGGCACCCTCTGCCTCACCCCGCAGCAGTAGCAGGTTCGGTGCCGAAGGCGGCCTCAGGCGATCAGCCAGGGGACGAGCACCTTTTCAATGACTTATGGGGATGTGCAGGCTGAGGAGCGCCAAATGTCGCTACCGAGTTATGCTCAGATCCGCCAATTATTGTCACTGCGCGCAGGAGCAGTAGAAATCGCAGGGGCAATTGTTTAGCAAGTGGTTCTACTCAGTTGCAGAGAGGCCGGATTCCGCAGTCAGCACGGACTGCGTTCCTGTCGTTCCTGTCGGCATTCCATTGGCGCCTATTGGTGGAAAAGACGGAAACAATTTCGATACAGGGCCAACCGATTTGGATACGCCTTCCTTCTTCACCTTCACACAGAAGAGCAGGGTTACCAGGACGAAGCCAAGCCCGCTGAGCCATGCCCCAACTTTCAACAACGGCGTCTCATACTGAAACACGATGCGGTTGTGGCCTCCCGGGACAAGCACGGCACGGACCAGCCCGTTCGCCCGGAAAATTTCAAGCTGGTCTCCGCCTACAATGTTGGCTTTCCATCCCGGTTCAAAGGCGTCAGTCAACACCAAGACCGCTGGGCCTTGCGTCTGCACGTCGACTTGAACGCGTTCGGGCTGATACTCGGCTATGGACGCATGGCCCACCGGTGAGGCGCCCGGCAACGGAACGGGTGCGCCTTCGATCCCGTCCACCTGCGCGCTCAAGAACTCCTGTCGTTGCAGCAGATCGCGCATCGGCATCGCCGGTGCCATCACTTCCGGTCGGCGAGACAAGTATGCGCGAGGAGTCACGGGCACCGGGTTTCGCACGAGAGCCAGGTCGTAGTCCGCAATGCTCGCGACAACAGACCTCGCAAATGAATCGCTCTCGAATCGTGCCGGACGACCTATAAGATAGGCCACGTTGTAGCGGGCCGCCACCTGTAGACTCGCGTTCCTGCCAATCTCGTCGACTCGAGGGCTGAGTCCGGCGAGGTAATGTTGGATAGATTCGATTCGAAAGACCGCGTTGTGTTCAAGGTACAGACCATTGCGGCGAAGAGCGGCAATACGCTCACGGGACGTCAGCCGTTTTTCCACCTCTTCGGATACTGCCGCCATACTGTCCTTTATGCTCAGTATACGGAAATGGCCTGGACCCTGTGCCTTGGCGTCCTCTGAAAGAGCCGACACGAGACCCGGAGTAAACGTCCAGGCCTCTGAGGAAGACGTTTGCACCATGGGCAGGTTAACCCTCGCGAGATCCAGAACCATCAACAACACAAGGGCCGCGCCGCTTGCAAACTGGTCGGCGGGCCGGATCGCCATCCATCGAAGAATCATCCCCATGCCCGCTGCCGCTGCCCCGGCGTACAAAGCTGAGACGGCCATGGCATGGGAGATATGCGACGCCAAATCCGTGGGGAGTAAGAATAACTTCGAGAAAAAGTGCGGTCCCTGTTGCGTCCCCAGCACTCCGGCAAGCGCGGCCAGCAGGCCGGCCGTCAGATACCACAAGCAGGTTCCCGGACGACCCCGACGCAGGACGTCCACGCCGCCCGCCGCAAGCAACGCGAGGCCAAACGTCGCAATGCCCATCAATTTTTCCGGATAGCGAAACGCCGACCACAACGGCACCCAGTCATAGAACAGGTCGTAGACGCCCGCGTAAGAGCCCATCGCGAGGGTAATGCTGGACACAGTAATCACTACAACAACGAGCATCCCACTGCGTCGCAATCCTGCCAGCCCAAGGCCTATTACGGGAAGTCCTAGGTACAAACTTTCCGCCCAAAAGCCCGCCGGACCGCGCCCCTGCTCTTGGGTGTGAAACAACGTCTCTGCGATTCGATCGCCTTGCGCGCTGTCTCCGATCGGCGACATGAGCATTGTCAGCAGTCGTAGGGGGTGGGTTGACCAGTGTATGGCTTCGGCATGAAACAACGCAGGATCGGTCCTGTCGCTGCGCTGATAGCTGATCCATGACGGCGCAAGCTGGACGGCCGCCACCAGAACGGTAAGGGCGGCGACGGCAATCAGACGGCCGAATAATCCTGCCTGTTTCCCGCGCATGATCGTCCATATGACGGCCACGCCACCATAGTAATAGGCCGTCTGGATGTCTCCATGCAGAATGACGCTCGCCCAGATCAGTGCCGATGCACCAATCCAACGCAACGTGCGAGTCACCATCAGCTTTTCAATCGAGCAAACGAAGAGAGGCAAGGTGCAAAGCGAGTACAGATATAGAATATTCTCCGTCAGGGACATCACATAACCTGAACAGGAAAAACCAACTGACCCGATCACCGCACCGACTCGCGATATGCCCAGGACACGGGCTAATAGAAAAGTTCCGGAGGCAGCCATGAGACAAGAAAGCAACGTCGAAAGGCGATAGGCATCCTGCACGGGCAACAGCCAATACAGCGCCGTGAACGGATGGAACACGCCCATCACCGTCAGCGCGATAAGCGGACGCCCAAGGCCTTCGTAGGGGAACCACTCAGGCAGTTCGCCTGCAGAAAGACGATCAATGATGTACTGCTTGAGGGGAAGAAAGAGTTGAAAGGCGTCCCGCTTGATCAACACGAGTCCGGGGAGCCACAGTTGGGCATAGACGAGCAGCAGCAACCCGATCAGCCCTGCGAGGCAGAGCGCGTCGCGCCGATCAAGTCCCGCATCGAAGACCCCGCCCAGTGCCTTCGACGGCTCCGTCGGCCCGAGCGCACCTGCAGGGCGCTGGCCGCCCGATATCTCGTCGGGCTCCGTAATGGCATGGTGGTGCACCACAACGGCAGGAGTCTAGCAGGATTGAAGATGATCGCAAGAAAATGACTGGTTCGCTCGTTATTGCGCGACCG
>DASTQY010000492.1:0-4961 GCA_035761525.1 Nitrospira sp.
ACTTTTGATCAGACGCCGTCTCACCGCAAGCACAGAATTGAGTTGAGGCGCAAACACCCATCTGAGTCTGAAAGGCATCTCATGGCACATCCAGTCGTCCAATCGCGTGAGGCGCTGACCGCAGCTAGACATATCTGGACCCGGCACTGTCCGACGTGCGGAAAGTGGCTGAAAAAAACCCTACCACTTGATCCCTGGATCTGCGCCTGCGGATGGCGATGTCCGTGAGCAGGGTCCGCCTCCGCCGCTGAAACAAACGGCGGAGAAGAACTCCTACCTTACGCCTTTTCTTTCACCATCAAATCGTTCTTCACGGCTTTCACCCCCGGAACCTGCCAGGCGGACCAAGAGGCTTGGGCACTGGTTGAGAGGTCGGCCACTTCGCCGCTCAATGAGACCACACCTGCATTCGTCTGGGCATTAATGCCGGCGGTTTTCAGTTGCGCGTCTTTGGCCATCTGTTCGTTCACGCGAGCCGTGATCGTGTCGTCCTTGTCGTCGATCGCTTCGCGCTTGGACGGAGCGACCACTTGCAAATCGTTCTTGACCGCCTTCGCCCCCTGGATGTCTTTGGCTATGGCTTCCGCGGCCTGCTTCGCCGTCTCGGTATCCACCTTGCCGCGGATAATCACCATGCCGTTGGTGGTCGCGACACTGACGTCGCTGCCCTTGACTCGGGAATCGGCAAACAGCGCAATTTTGGTCTTGGCTGTAATCCACGAGTCGCTCATGTTCTTCTCCTCGGCCCTGCCGAACGCCGGTCCGGTGATGAGCGCCACACCGATTGCCAAACCCGTGCAAATTGTCAGAACAGTTCGCGTCTGCATATCTTCTCCTTACCCGTAACAGTATGTCGTCAATCGTATGGTGCATTGCGGTTTGCAGCCGGACTACTTCGTGTCTCCTGATGCCGACTGTGACTGCCAAGCCTCCGTCCACTTCATCAGTTCACTCTTTTTGTCGCCATACCGTTCCTGGACCTTGCCGACAAACTTGTCATAGCTTCCGCCGATCTCTTCCAAATCATTATCGGTAAAGTTTCCCCACTTTTGTTTCAGGTCGCCCTTAAACTGCATCCATTGTCCCCTGAGTTGATCAGCATTCATCGCATCGCCCTCCTTGTATGTACAGCAGTCACGTTGATGATCACAGGTCCCGTACCGTCGTACAGCACACCTGTCCGGTAAAATCTGGGATGGTCATCTGAGGCAGGCCGGCGTCGCGTCCGCTCCTGCAGCGGACCATCACACACGGCATGCGGCCGTTTAGAGAATTTCGGGCATCGGAGCGGCGGAGACTGAGGAATCGGTCACGCTGGGAAAGGTCAGGAAGCGTAAGAGATAGACAGTCAGCGGAGCTTCATACCAGCCAAGAATCACCATGGGCGTATGGAGGATAGGAGTCAAGCACTATAATCCATGGCTGGATGATCAACGGTCCTCTTCGACTCTGACATGCTGCGGATCCATCATGCGACGCATACCATTTGATTGGCATGTATAGACATTCTTGCGATCATCAAATTGTGTCATGCACGACCATGGCCATTATTAGTGCTTGACTCGAGGGCGTTTTTCGCTTAGCGTGTGCAAAGGATGTACTGAATCTCGACTTCCGACCCCGTCGCGCTTCGTCTTCCCGCCTACGTTGTCTCCGCCGTTTCTACGCCAACGTTTCCTTTAAGACGCGTGTAAGGTGTGATGGTGACTGGGAGCGGTGTCCCGGCAGCTCGATTGTACCGGGTAGGGATAGAAGATTCTGAAGGACCAACATGAACGCAGACATGTATAAATCGCTACAGCGTAGTTGGGGGTTAGCGAGCAAGAGACGGAATGTAGATAAGAAAGGCCTGGCAGTCGCCCTGACATTTCTCGTCGTCATGCTCTTCGGGATGCGAGAATGCAGCGACAGGACGATCGGGCAGGTCACCACCAACGCCTTGCAGCAGCCGGATCTCTCCACTGAAATCGAGATTCGTTCGGCGGGCAGGAGCCCTCGCGAAGCGGAGTTTTCAGGGCCGGGCCAATCGATGACAGGGGTCAGGCGAGAACTGGACGACCCGCAGGGATCTCGGTGACGCCATGAGGTCTGTCTGGAGGGAACGTCCATTACCACATACCTCGTTCAACGGGAGAAAGGTATCTTTGAAAATCAAGAAAGAGGTGCGAGAATTCATCATTGCGTCGGAAGCCCTATATAGGATCTTTTCCCACGGGGTACCGCTCAGCTGCCACGAAGCCGAAATTCTAAACTGTTGCATGGACGAGCTCAACCGACGGCGGCTTGCTCCTCGTCTCGCAATTCACTGAACCAGAGCGTGCCCAATTCCCAAACATTGTTTCTGAACCGAGGAGGTCTTGATGTCGTCGTTTACTGTAACCATTATGGGTACTACTGCCGAAACCGAAAGTACGTTCCTGATGCATGTTGTCCAAGCGGCTCTGAAGGCCTATCGTCACCATCGCAATACTAACGACCAAGTGAATGGCAACGGGTTGGGCCATGCAACGAACGACGCCGAACAAGCATGGACTCCATCAGCACATCTTGTAAGCAGGTAGCGATCCTATGCTCCCCGAAAGTCTGAGACCGGCTCTCCTTTGTTTCCCCCTTCCCCTGCTCTCCGGTGATCTCCCCGCCCTAATCGGCGGCTACAATCTCGCGAGCCGGCGCGTTGTACTCGCCTGGGGCATCCGATAGTCTCCCAGATGACTCGCCGGACGTAGAATAGGTTCACTCAAGGTGGGCGAAACACGGGGGTCATCAGATGCCGGCGTATGAGTACAAGTGTTTGGATTGTGGCAAGGAGTCGGTGCTGAATCTAAGCCTGAGCGAGCACGAGCTCGGCAAGATTACATGCCCGGGATGCAAGAGCGCCCGCATGGAGCAATTGATCTCGGCGATCTCGGCAAAGACGAGCCGAAAAAGTTAATTGCTGACTCCTCCATTGCCTTTTCATCCGTGACTCCGAGGATGCCTTCCGAGAGTGCGGTCGCGTGTCCTCAAAGAGCGGACCGACGTGTGTGCAATCAGGCAGCTGGTTTGTTTCGACCTTGGAATTGTTGACTGCTCACCGTGTGGACCGGCCGCCCACCCGTGTCATGGTTTGAACGACCGTCCCTTCCCTACCATCCTAGGCCGCCTTGGAATGGTCCTGGCGAGATGCGGAAGTGCGGCCGGCCGAGGTCAAGATGAGAAGGGTGTCGCCCGCTTCCATTCTCTGGCTTTCTTGTAAGTCCCAGAAGTTATAGACCTCTCCCCGGCGATACAGGCGCAGCAGAATATCCGGCTTCAATGCCGCAGCGCTCTTTCCAATCTCCTCCGGCTTGGGCTGCCGTTCAATGAGGGTAACCGGTCCACCTGCGGTGAGCAGATCCTGCACGTATTCAGTGAAATGGGGATGGCCCACGGCGGCGGCGAGAAGGTACCCGCCGAAGGTTGACGGCGAAATAATGCCGGTCGCGCCGCCCTGTCGGAACAGTTTGACGTTCTCCTCCTCCACCGCGCTGACAAGAATTTCCACCGTCGGATTCAGATGCCGGGCGGTCAAGAGGATCAGCGCATTGCTGTCGTCGCGGCCGGCCGAGATGATGACGGCCCGGGCACACTGGATCATGGCATGTTTCAGCGTGGTCTCCTGCGTGGCATCGGCCCGGAAGGCGACCAGGCCTAGCTCGAGCGCGGCGCGGATGCGATCTTCGTTCGGATCGATGACGACGATGCGCTCCGCCGCGACTCCTTTGGCCAACAGTTCCTTAGCCGCCGACCAGCCGGTGTAGCCAAATCCGCAGACAAGCGTGTGATCGTTGAGCGCAGCTTGCACTTTTCCCATACGATAGCCCTCCATGTACTGGCGGACCACAAGTTGATAGGCCGTACCGAGGAACAGCAGCCAGATGATAACCCGCACCGGCGTTACGACCAGCGCGTCGAGCAGGCGCGCGCGTGGCGTGATGGGAACAATATCGCCGTAGCCGACAGTCGTGATTGTGACCATGGCGAAGTACAAGACGTCGGTGAAGGACATCTCCCCATCGTGATGATGATCCTTCAGCCCGTCCCGCTCCACCCAGAGCATCAGCAGCACGAGTGCGACTAACGCCAACAGGATGCCAATGCGCTTGAGCAGCATCCGCCCGGGCCGCAGGTCCGCGGGGATGAAAAGAGATTGGCTGACAGCGCGGGTCGAGCGGAGCATCACACACCAAGCTATCCAGAACAGATACTACTTACTCGAGACTACCGGTTTCTGGGCAGCCCCCCTCCTAGGATGTTTCCGAGTCCCGTGTGTTGGGGAGCATGGTCATCTGGGTTTATTGTCTGGCCCACGCGTGCGTGCTTGTGGCCATGGTATTCTCGTGGGAGGGCCTCTGGCACAGCGGCATCCACCGGCTGTGACTGCATCGGGCGGGAAGGAAGAGGGCAGGACGGCGCACGGTCTCTTGTGATAATCCAGACATCAGTCCATCTTTTTAGCGGGGTAGAATGCCATGAAACATCACGACCAGACGTCCAGACCGTCAGCCGAACCCTTCTCCCCTCCCGGCATGACGCGCCGTGGATTCGTCACCGCGACGCTGGCGGCCGGCTTTGCATTCGCTGTGCGGCCGGTCTCCGCCGCAACCATCACGACGGACGAGACAGGGCTGACGACCGGCGAGATCCGGATTCGGACCGCTGATGGCCACATCCCCGCCTATCGAGCAAAGCCGAAGAAGGGCAGCGCATTCCCGGTTGTGTTGGTGGTTCAGGAGATCTTTGGCGTGCACGAGCACATCAAGGACATTTGCCGCCGGCTGGCCAAATTGGGCTACGTGGCCATCGCGCCCGAACTCTACGCTCGTCAGGGTGATGTCTTGAAGATGACCGACATCGATGAGATCCGCAAAGTCGTCTCGAAAGTCCCCGATGCGCAGGTCTTGGCCGATCTCGATGCCACAGTGGCCTGGATCAAGGAGTCG
>DASTQY010000493.1:0-3648 GCA_035761525.1 Nitrospira sp.
CATGGCGCTACGGTACCATAGGAGCCATGCGGGTGCCAGTGAGGTTACGCGCGCTCGGTCCCCCATCGTCGGTACATGAATCGTTCGGTGGGGGCGAACAGGGACTTGTCGACTGCGAGGCCGATCAGAACGATGACGATAAAGACGCCGATGACCTGGTCCAAGGCATGCAGTTCCCGGCCATAATGGAGAAGTTGACCGAGACCGAAGCCGCTCAGAATGGTCACGTAGATTTCTGCCGCCATCAGTGAACGCCAGGCAAACGCCCAGCCTTGTTTCATACCGCTGATCAAAAATGGAAGTGCTGCCGGAAGGATCACGTGCGTCCACGTGTGCAGGCCGGTAGAGCCCATGGTGCGGGCGGCGCGGCGGTAAATCGGGGGAATGGTCCGTACACCGTTGTCTGTCGCGATGATTAATGACCAGAGCGTGCCCATCACCACGACAAACAGCATGGCGGCCTCGCTTTGCCCAAACCAGAGCAGGGCCAGCGGGACCCAACATACACTGGGGAGCGTTTGGAGCCCAAGCGCGAGAATACCGATCGTGTCATGGCACCATCGCGATGAGGCGGTCAGCAGCCCGAGGGGTAATCCTATGAGAATGCCCAAGCCATAGCCGATGAGCAGCCGTCGTACGGTCACCAACGTGGCTTCCCAGAGTGTGCCGTCCTCTGCAGCACTTCGCAGATAGTCGAGAACGCTCACAGGGGAAGGCAGTAACAGCGGTGACCAGATTTGAGCCTTGACAACCAGATGCCAGACAGCGATCAAGCCCACAAAAAACAACGATGCCGCCAACCATCGTGTGATCAACCGGCCACCTCCGACTGGACGTAGCCTTTCAAGACTCCCATAATTTCCGTCGCGAACCGCGCCAGATCCACACTGTTGATGTCTCGGGGCCTGGGAAGCGGGATGGCAAATTCCTCACGAATGCGCCCGGGGTGTGGAGAGAAGAGGATCACGCGGTCTCCGAGACAGACCGCTTCGCGGACATTATGGGTGACGAACACGATGGTTTTTCGGTGTTGACTCCAGATCCGTTGAATGTCGCCATAGAGTTGTTCCCGTGTCAGCGCATCCAATGCACCGAACGGTTCGTCCATCAGCAGGACGCTCGGATTTGGTGCGAGGGCCCGTGCCAAGGCCACGCGTTGCTTCATGCCGCCCGAGAGCTCATGAACGTTCGAATGCATGAAGCGCTTCAGTCCAACGAGTTCTAGGAAATACTCCGCTTTCTCCCGGCGCTCGGCTGCGCTCATGCCGTTACGAAGCTTTAATCCAAACAGGACGTTGCCCAGCACTGTCAGCCATGGAAATAGGGCCGATTCTTGAAACATCATTAGACGATGAGGTCCAGGTTCGTCGACGGCCAGGCCGTCGGCCTGGACAGTCCCACGATCAGGATGTTCCAAGCCGGCAATGATATTGAGCAAGGTCGACTTTCCACATCCGCTGGGGCCGACGAGGCAGACAAATTCGCCTTCTGCAATCCGCAGCGACACGTCATCGAGGGCATGCACATGCAGCGAGCTGGTCTGAAACCACTTCGAGACACGTTCAAGGACGAGCTTCGATGCCTGGGGGCGTACCTGGGGATGCTCGGTCGTGAACATGTCAATTGACCTTTTCGATGAGCCGCGATAAATCGGGGAGCGACCGGATAAAGCCCGCCCGCTGAGCATTAGCCACGAAATGTTGATATTCGTCCAGGGACGCGTCGTTTTTGAGCACGATGCGTTTCCATGACTGTGCAATCAACTCTGATGACACCTCGGCTTTGGTTTCGGCGGCGAGCTCCTGTCGCACCATCTGTTTGGCTTCTTCGGGATGGGAGAGAATCCATTCCGTTAATTCGCGGTGCGCACGAATGAACTTGGCAGCCAGATCACGTTTCGTCTTCAAGAACTTCACACTCGAAACCAGGACCGTAATGCTCTCATGTGATTGTTCGACGAGCACCTTGCCTCCTGCGTCTCGTTCCAAACGCGAAACCCAAGGTTCGACCGTCCAGACCGCGTCAAGCTTTCTGTTCTTGAATAACGCGAGTTGATCCGGGTTCGGCGTCGGAATGATGGAGGCGTCGCCGCCCGTCTGGGTGATCTTCAAACCTCCGTTGCCGAGCCAGGCTCGAGCGGCAATGTCCTGAGTATTGCCGAGCTGCGGAGTCGCGATGGTCTTTCCACGAAAATCGGACGGCTGTTTCAGCAACGAGTCTGCTTGTACAACCAGCGCCGCACCTCCGGCGGCAGCTGCCGCCACTATTCTAATCTCTTCACCATTGGATTTTGTATAGGCATTCAAGGCCGGGCTCGGTCCGACATAAGTGAGGTCGATCGAATCCGCCAAGATGGCTTCCATGGCGCTTGGGCCGGCATTGTAGATGTACCATTCAATCTTGACATCAGGCCCAAGCCGCTGCTCAAACCACCCTTGTCCCTTACGTGAGAAATGATGCGCGACCAGGCCTTGGACATGCGTGACGTTGGGGAAATGGCCCACCCGAATGGTGTCTCCGGCGTTAACAATGGAGGGCATAGTGGCCATGAAGGACCCGAAAACGACTGTCCACATCATCATGTGCATGGGTTCACCTTATTGTGAGATTGAGACATGAGGAGGGGCGGAGACTCCCTTCGCCAACGCCGATCGGGATGTCGCAGCCGGTGCGCAGCGCTGCAAGGCCGCTTTTGCGAGCAGGCGCGTTGAATCCAGCAGGGGAAGAGCCGACTGCTCGTCGGCAAGCAACAGTGGAAGTTCGGTGCAACCGAGGATGACCGCTTCGGTCCCTCTTGCTGCTAGTCTTCCGATGATCTCTTGCACGCACGAGCGAGAAGTTGCTGTGTACTGCCCATGAATGAGCTCGGTTCTGATGATGTGGTGCAATCGACTGCGCTCCTGCGCCTCAGGCAGAACGACCTCAATTCCCGCTTGCGTGAGTTGAGGATGATAGATGCGCCCTTCCATGACTGCCGGTGTGCCGAGCAGTCCCACACGTTGCAGTCTCATCCGCCGGATCTCTGCCGTTACCGGCTCGACAATGTGCAGCCAGGGGACTGCCGATACCACCAGGTCGAACGCGCGATGCAACGTATTGTTCGGGCAAATGATCAGCTCAGCTCCTGCTTGGACCAATTTCCCCGCCGATCGAGACATCAGCGCTGCCACGCCGGCCCAGTCATCCCGTTCGATGAGACTCAGATACCACTCCAGCGGGAACGTGTGCATCGTGATTTCAGGCTGGGCCGGCCGGCCTGTACGCACAGCCTCATAACAGAGACTGCGGTAGCAGAGCGAAGCACCGTCGGCGGTTCCCGCGACGATACCGATATGAGGTCTGGTCGATTTGAATACGTCCACGTGGTATCTCCTTGAGTCTGCACAGCGACAAGCGGCAGGCCCGCACACATTCAGGGCTGTGAGGGCTGACTCGGCTGACGCGGTTCCAACCCCGGATAGGTCGGAAGCGCCGCAAGCGCTTCTCGATATTTAATCTGGAGTTCCTCACGCTGGTCCGGAGCAAAAAGTTTTCCAGCGGACTTTACCTTGATCAGATAATCTTCCGGCTCGAATGTCACGTCAAACTCAGCCGATCGTTCCCGGACGTTCGGCATTTGGCGATCATACTTGCTGATGTCCGGTTCTG
>DASTQY010000494.1:0-9238 GCA_035761525.1 Nitrospira sp.
TTAATCCATACCATCCGGGGCAGTGGCTACATGCTGAAGGCCGACTAGCAGGATGCTGCTGATCTCAATTTTTCCTTCACGCCCATCTCGGTCCGTGGTTCTGGCTCGCCCGTCCCTCGAAACGTTGAATCGTCGACACGCGAGGCGTCGTTCTCCAGGTCTCGTCTGTACGCCGACGCATGATCATCTTCCGCATCACATCGCCTCTTCGGGAGTGCTTTGATGCCCCTACGCCTCCGACTGAGCCTCTGGTATGGCAGCGCCCTGGCGTTGATTTTGGTTGCCTTTTCGACCGTCCTCTATTTCGTCACGGCGCGCAGCCTTCGCGATGCGCTCGATCAATCCCTGGAAGAAACGGCAGCGGCCGCTGTGCGCTCTTTGGAAGAACGGGGATTTCTCCCTCTCATCGACGAAGACGAGCTCATGTCGCAATTTCCCGAGTTGGCGCGCATCGACAAGTTTTTCCAGATCTTCAGCCCCTCAGGGACGATCACGATCCGCTCTCCAAACGTCAAACAACACGAGTTGCCGCTGAGCCGGCGCGCATTGGAGGTCGCCTTTTCGGGAAAAACGATCTTCGAATCGGCCAAATATCCGAAAGAGCCTCCCCTTCGGCTGATCTCGGTGCCGATCATCTATCGAGGAAACCTGCTCTACATCGTGCAGGTCGGCACATCAATGGAGTCGGTCGACCAAACATTGAATCGTCTCCTGCTCGTGCTGTTGGTCACCATGCCGCTTGCGCTGGCCGTCTCATTGGCCGGAGGGTGGTTTCTTGCTGGGCGGGCGTTGCGCCCCGTCGATGCTATTACGCTGGCCGCACAACGGATCGCAGCGGGCGATCTCACTCAACGGTTGAACGTGCCGGCCTCCGCCGACGAAATTGGCCGTCTTGCCGGCACCTTCAACAATATGATTGCGCGGCTCGAGACCTCCTTCCGGCAGATTCGCCAGTTCAGCAGCGACGCCTCTCATGAACTTCGTACCCCGCTGACGGTCATGAAGGGTGAAACCGAGCTTGCCCTGCGTCGACCCCGGGAAGCGGCCGACTACACCGTCGTGCTGGAAAGCAATCTGGAAGAAATTGACCGCATGACTCGAATCGTCGATGAATTGCTTTTCTTGTCGCGCGCGGACATGGGCGAAGTGAAGATGGAGCGCCTGCCGGTTAAACTCGAGTCCTTGTTGGAAGACATTCACCGACAAGCGTCCCTCCTCGGGCAGGAAAGCAACGTACAAGTCATACTCGGCCTCGTCCTGCCGGCGGTTGTCTTGGGCGATGAATTGCGGTTGCGTGAGCTCTTTCTCAACCTCGTGGACAATGCTGTTAAATACTCTCGGCCTGGCGGTACCGTTGAGATATCTCTGACGACCCATCTTAATCAGGCGAAACTCGTCATTACGGATCAAGGCATTGGGATTTCTCCCGAAGATCAAAAACGAATCTTTGACCGCTTCTACCGCACCGATGATGCCCGTGCGCACACGAAAAAAGGGACCGGCCTGGGGCTTGCGATTTGCGCATGGATCGTCGAATCCCATCACGGGCGCATCGAGGTGCAGAGCGGGCCGAACAAGGGCTCGACGTTTACCGTGACCCTGCCGCTGGCGCCTCCATCCTCTTAAAGACTTTTAATACCCTCCTAATCGGTCTCTCATTACCGCCTGCTACCGTCTTCTGTATAGATTTCGGACCACCTGACAACAGTGTTTCACTTTCAATCTCTAAGGAGGACCTATGAGGGATCTGGTTCGTAGAGCGCTCGGGGGGCTGGTCGGTATGGCCCTGCTGGGGACGATGTTCTTCATCGGCAGTCAGTCATTTGTTCCCTTTCCGGCGTCGGGGTCACCGTCCGCCACAACCACCGTGACCGGGCCGGTCGGGACGCTTCCGGCCAATGGATTCACGGAGGTAGCAAAAGCGGTCACTCCAGCCGTCGTCAACATCACGACCGTGATTGGAGAGAAGATCTCCGGCCGACGCGGTCAAGACGAAATGCGGGATCGCATGGAGGAATTTTTCGGAGGCCCGAACGGTCCCTTTGGACCGAAGGGTCCCTCTGGACCGAAATTCCGGGGACCGGAGGGCCCCAGTGAGCCGCGTGGATTCCATGGCGGCGGGCAAGGTTCCGGTGTCATCGTAGCTCCAGACGGCTACGTGTTGACCAACAACCATGTGATCGACGGCGCCCGCGAGGTGACCGTGACCCTCCCCGACAAGCGGGAGTTCCCAGGCAGGATCGTGGGCACGGATCCCAAGACCGATCTGGCTGTCGTGAAGATTGAAGGCAAAAACCTGCCGACCGTGGCCTGGGGGGACGCGTCGAAGCTTCAAGTCGGTGAGTATGTCCTCGCCGTCGGCAATCCATTCGGGCTCAATTCAACGGTGACGCTTGGCATTGTCAGTGCGTTAGGCCGTGGCCGCATGGGAATCACTCAATATGAAGACTTCATTCAAACGGATGCCGCCATCAATCCCGGCAATTCGGGTGGAGCCCTGGTGAATACCAAGGGAGAGCTCGTGGGCATCAATACAGCGATCTTTTCTCAAAGCGGCGGCTACCAGGGCGTGGGCTTCGCAGTCCCGACCAGCATGGGCCAGCCGATCTATGAGAGTCTCGTGAAACACGGCAAGGTTGTCCGGGGATACCTCGGCATCGGCATTCAAGACCTCAACCAGGATCTGGCTAAATCCTTTGACTTGACCGACCGGAAGGGCGCATTGGTGACCGAGGTGAAAGAGGATAGCCCCGCCGATCAGGGCGGCCTCAAACAAGGCGATGTCATCACGTCCTACCAGAACTTGCCCGTGGATGACGCTGTGGCACTGCAGCGCCTGGTAACCAAAACCCCAGTCGGATCAAAAGTGCCGTTGAAGGTCATGCGCAATGGCCATGAGAAAGACCTCAGCGTCATGGTCGGCGAGCAGCCTGGTGACCAGAAAATTGCAAAGGCTGACGAGGAGGCAAAAGACTTTGCCTTCGCGGGTGTGGCCGTTCAAGACCTCGATCGTGACGCCGCCAGGGAGCTGGGACTCAAAGGCAAGACACACGGTGTCGTGGTCACAAGCGTCGAACCGGACAGCGGAGCCGACAAGGCCGGCCTGATGCCCGGGGATGTGATCCGGGAAATCAACCGGCAACCGGTGAAGTCGGTGAAGGAGTTCGAGAAGGTGTCTTCGACGGTCAAGAAGGGCGAAAACGTCTTGATTCTGATCAACCGTCGGGGCGCGTCGCTGTTCCTCAGCGCGAAAGTGTAATCGGCGAGTCACCCCGAGGAACTGTCGTTAGCGATAGTCTCCTCGGGGCTCACGCGGCTCGGACGCCGCCAGCTCGCGAGACGAGGAACTCTCTCCGGCGAGATGTCCTACAACGTCATATGTCGTGGCATTGGTAATCGTGACCGTTACTAATTCTCCGGCACTGGGACCGCTCCCGTGTCGGCCTGAGCGATGTGACTCCACGCCGGCACCGTCGATATAGACCACACCGTCGATTTCCGGCGCCAGCCCTTCATGCCGGCCTTCCAACCAGTGTCCCTCTTCTTCGGCAGAACCATCCACCAGCACATCGAGAGTCGATCCGATCAGTTCCATACTCTTCGCCGCGGCGATGGCTTCTTGCACGCCTAGCAGCTCGTTACGACGTTCCTCCATCACAGCACGATCGATCTTCTGATCAAGGCCGGCTGCCGGTGTCCCCTCTTCGTCCGAATAGAGAAATGCCGCCACACGATCGAAGTCCGCCTGCTCGACATACTGCTTGAGTTCTCCGAAGGCCTCATCGGTTTCGCCGGGAAATCCCACAATGAAGGCGGTGCGGAAGGTGACGCCGGGGATACGTGTCCTGATGCGTTCCACCAACGTCTCGATCGCTCGCCGGTCGCCTAGCCGATGCATCCGCTTGAGCATGGCACTATTGATATGTTGCAGTGGCATGTCGATGTACTTCGTGATCCGCTCTTCTCCAGCGTAGAGATCGAGTAATTCGTCCGTGACTTGCTGCGGATACAGGTAAAACGGTCTGATCCAGCGCAGCGCTTTCACCTTCACCAGCTCGCGCAACAAACACACGAGCCCCTGACGTAGGCCGAGATCGACCCCATAGTTTACCGTGTCCTGCGAGATCAGATTGATCTCCATGACGCCTGCTTCCGCCAGTTGCTGCACCTCGGCCATGATGGACGCGACCGGCCGGCTTCGCTGTTTGCCGCGCATCAGCGGAATCGCGCAGAAGGCACAGTTACGGTTGCACCCTTCGGCAATCTTGACGTAGGCGCTGTGCGATTTCCCGAGACGAAGGCGTGGCACCATCTCGTCGTATAAATAGGGAGGTGGACTGATCCAGAGACGCTGATGTCGCCGCTTGGGCGTCAAGAGGTCGCGGCAGATGCCGGCGATCTTCCCGAATTCTCCTGTGCCGACGACGCCGTCGAGTTCCGGCAACTCTTTGAGCAGATCGCCCTGATAGCGCTGCGCCAGACAACCGGCGGCAATCAACACTCTGCAGACACCAAATTCTTTCAGCTTGGCATGCTCCAGGATCGTATTGATCGATTCCTGTTTGGCTTCTTCGATAAACCCGCAGGTATTGATGATGACGACTTCAGCCTTTTGCGGGTTTCCGGTCAATTCAAAACCATCTGCGGCTAGCGTCCCGAGCATGATCTCCGAATCGACCTGATTCTTCGTGCAGCCCAGATTGACGAAGCCCACTGTGGTTTTTTTACCCGAGTCTGAGGACGGTGCAGGCGACTTCGCACGTTCCGGTTGAATGAGCGCTTGATTCATAAGTTCATCAGTCTACGAGACGCCTCAAAAGACTGTCAACGAGCCACTTGCAGGTGAACGGCTGATTCCCCTATGGTGCGAACGATGATTAGGACCTTTCAAGGCATCAGGCCGACCATTCCGAAGTCCTGCTTTATTGAAGACACCGGGATCGTCATCGGCGATGTGGTGATGGGTGAGCACTGTAGTATATGGTTTCATGCGGTCGTTCGGGGTGATGTGCACTTTATTCGTCTGGGCAACCGTACGAACGTCCAGGACCTCTGCATGTTGCATGTGACTCACGATACGCATCCGTTGATCATCGGCAGCGACGTCACCGTTGGCCACAGCGTGATCCTTCATGGTTGCACGATCAAGGACCGCGTTCTCATCGGCATGGGATCAATTATCATGGACGGGGCGGTCATCGGTGAAGACTCGGTGGTCGGTGCTGGTGCCCTCGTCACGGGAGGCACTGTCGTGCCACCCAAGAGTCTTGTGTTGGGGGCGCCGGCAAAAGTCGCCAGACCGGTGACACCCAAGGAGCTGTCGTGGATCAAAGAATCGTCGGACAACTATGTGAAATATGCAGACCAATACATGAACGGTTTGCCGAACTCCAAGACCGGTTTTCAGCCCTGATTGCGGTACTGACGTCTTTCGCGTGGCCTGCCGATCCTCATAAAACAGACAGGATCACCAACCAGGGCCGTAGGATAGTACTTTCGCTCGACGAGATAAGGAATGCTGTGGCGATGGCACCAGTCCGCAATCCAGACGACCTCCTCTGTGGAGGTCGTGACGAGGCCCGGTAGGGCAAGCTTCGAGAGGCAGCGGTTCACGATCACTCGCACGATGTTCCTCTCTTGTTGAAACACACGGGGATCAAATGTCACGGGCATTGCCCGGCCATAAGACAACGCCGCCAACTGCGGAAACCGCTCTGGGTCGTTCAAGACGCTCACGATCCACAGATGGTCGAAGGGGCCAGTGGCCCGGGCCGCATCGGCCGCATAAAACCGTAGAGGCAGTGCCCGACAGGCGCGGTTCAGCGAAGCGACCTCACGCCGACGAAGATTATAGGGCAACACCGATCGGTGCAAATCGAGTGATTCAATGAGCATGGCTGGCAACTCTGCGACTCCGGCCCCGACATACAGGCTCCGGCCTCCGGGCTTCAACCGCGCGAGCAGAGCGGTGCCGATCTGGCTGCCTAGACGGCGGCAAGGCTCCCGTTTGGCCTTCCAAAACTCCCCGCCTCCTTCATAACAGTACACCTTACCGAGTGCGGCATAGTCGAGGTGATCGAAGACTTGGGCTATCGCGCCGCGGGAGACCGTACTCACACGGCCCCCTGTGGTCATCGAGCCGCCTTCGCTAGCTCAACGACGGTTGCGGCAACCGTACGGCTCACCGCTTCGATGAAGCCGAGATCCAACGTGTCGAGCGTATCGCTGGGCAGATGGTAGTGAGGATTGCGGAAGTTCGCCGTGTCGGTGAGCATGACGGCTGGATACCCTTCATCCCAGAAGGCCGCGTGATCGCTGCGGCGCACATCCGGTAGGGCTTCGCCACGGCCGGGAACAGCCAAGGCCAGCGTCGGCATGGCCGGAGCGGCGCTGCGGGCACTCCGTTCCACGGCCGCAATCAAGTCCCTCGAGGCGTCGTTCCCAATGATGCCGAGAAAATTCCCCACCGTCGGTACGGTGATCGGTATACCAGGAGGCGTGCCTTGTGAGCCCGCCTCATGACTGATATAGCCGACGCATTCCAGCACGATCGCGCCGTAAAGTGGCTGCCCGGTCTGCTTCAGGTGCAGCGTGAAGGCTCGGCTACCCAGCAACCCCTGTTCCTCGAGACAAAAAGCGGCAAGCCACACGGGACGCGTGAGGACCGTGGATTTGAGTTGATCGGCTACCTCGAGTAGGACGGCCAAAGCACTGGCATTGTCATCGGCGCCCGGAGAGGCCATGACCGTATCGTAATGCGCACCGATGAGCAGCGGAGCCTGCCGCTCCTTGACCGCTCGTCCAACCGGAGCCTTGATAGCGAGAACATTGACGTACGATTTCCCCAAGGCGCGAAAGGATTGTCGGGTTGTCGTCCAGTGAAACCCGGCAAACTGTGCCGCCAAGTATGCTGCGGCACGGGCCAACGCTTCAGGAGCACTATGCGGGTGGCGCTCTCCGACCAGCGATTTCATGTGACGGAGGATACTGGTCTGCCTTGAGGACACGTTGGACGGGAGACGAGTTAGGCAGTGATCTCAGTGCCGATGCCCTTCCGCGTGAAGACTTCGAGCAGGATGGCATGCGGCATGCGGCCGTCAATGATGTGCGCTTTCCCGACGCCTTGCTCAAGCGCATCCAGACAGGCATGTACTTTCGGCAGCATGCCTTCGGTGATGGTGCCTTTTTTAACCATCCGTTGAACGTCCTTACGCGAGACGGTGGACAAATGGCGGCTCTTGGCATCGCGGATACCCTTGATATCCGTCATCATCACGAGTTTTTCCGCACGTAACGCACCCGCAACCGCTCCGGCTACCAGGTCCGCGTTGATGTTGTACGTATTCCCTTCGCGGTCCGTGCCGATTGGAGCGATGACCGGAATATAGTGGTCACCTTGCAGCTTGAAGAGGAGGCTGGGATCGACTTTTTCGATGTCGCCCACAAACCCGAAATCACTTTCCGCGTCCTCTTCCTCGAGATCACGCTCAAGACTTTCCGCCCAGGCCCTCGCGGTCAACGGCTTGCTCAATATCAATCCCCCGTCCTTCCCGCTGAGGCCGACCGCGCTGCCGCCATGACGATTGATGAGGTCCGTGATCTCCATGTTGATTTTTCCGGCCAACACCATTTCGACAATTTCCATGGTGGCTTCGTTCGTGACCCGCACGCCGTGAAGAAATTTCGACTCGATTCCAAGGCGGTCGAGCATCTCGTCGATCTGCGGCCCCCCACCGTGGATGATGACCGGATTGATGCCGACATATTTCAAGAGGACGATGTCCTGGGCGAATCGCTCCTTTAAGGAGGATTCCGTCATGGCATTGCCGCCGTACTTGATCACGATGGTCTTGCCGCGAAATGTGCGGATATAGGGCAAGGCTTCGATAAGGACGTTGGCTTTCCGGATGAGTTTGTTCATCGTCGTCTCCTCACGCGATGATCAATCTGCAGTCAGGCGCGACCATATCACCTTCAGGCGTTCAGGCCCAGACAAATTCCCTCACACCGATCTCTCAGGACGAGCCGCCTTTTGAGGTTCGGCCTTTGGACGTCCGACCGGACCTCGGATGAGCGCGGTCGTACACGGCCAACAACTGATCCGTCGCGACATGTGTGTAGCGTTGAGTCGTACTGAGCGAAGCGTGCCCCAGCATTTCCTGGATCGCGCGTAAATCTGCACCTTCGTCAAGCAGGTGCGTCGCAAAGGAATGGCGCAGGGTGTGTGGACTCACAGGGCCGCCTGACAAGCGGCTTGAATAACGAGCGACAATTCGCGCGACGCTCCGGCTGGTCAACCGGCCTCCACGCTGGTTACAGAACAGAGGGAAATTGTCGCCTGCTGCGTGTGGCGGCCTGTGCGATGTGACCAGACTGACTTGATACAGTTTGATTGCCTCCAACGCGAGTTCACCGATCGGCACAATCCGCTCTTTCCTTCCCTTCCCCCGAAGGCGTACCAGGCCTTCGGACTCATGAACATCGCCCACACTGAGCGAGACCAGCTCGCTCACGCGGGCTCCCGTCGAATAGAGCGTTTCGAGCATCGCACGGTCACGCAATGAGCCGGCCGTCTGTCCCGCCGGAAACGTCATCAAGGCATCGGCGTCGTCTTTGGTTAACACACGTGGAAGAGACCGTGGTAGTTTGGGAGTCCGTAAGGCTTCGACGGGATTGTGGCTCGTGAGACCCCGACGGCTCAGGTAGCGATAGAAGCTTCGGATCGCGGCCAGTTTTCTCGCCAATGACGCCTGCTTTTCTCCTTTTCTGTCGAGCCATTCGAGATACGCACGGACAGCATCTGAGGACAAGGAAGCCGGATCGACCGGGGATGAGGCCAACCGGCTGGACACCAGAAACCTGTCTAATTGCCGAAGATCCGAGGCGTAATTCCGAACCGTTTCCGGCGATGCCCGCTGCTCGCTCTCGAGAAACGTTATGAAAGCCCTGATCGACTCATCCATGCCGCATGGTCCTCGAGCGCGCGCTGCGAGATGAGCTGTTTCTTTCGCTCTTTATCTTTGACGGACACCGTGAGAGGCGGAAACAGTCCGAAATTCATGTTCATGGGCTGGAAGTGGCGAGGATCGCTCGTGGTGATGTATGAAAGCAGGCAGCCATGTGCCGTCGTAGGAGGAGGGGTGAGCGGCGGCAACCTGTCGAGTTCACGGACAGCGTTGATCCCCGCAAGACCTCCCATCGCGGCTGAATCGGTGTATCCTTCCACACCCACCAGTTG
>DASTQY010000495.1:0-5686 GCA_035761525.1 Nitrospira sp.
GTCAAAGACAGCCCGGGCAAGACGCTTCAGGTGGATGTCTTGCGCGACGGCCACCGGGTATCGTTGTCGGTGACGCCTCTCGCTGAAAGCGCGACGGTCAACGGTCAGGCGGTTCAAGTCGGGAAGATCGGCATTGCCGGGCCGGATCGATCGCTCATGCGATCGGCGAATCCGCTAATGGCGGTGTACAACGGCCTCGAAGCCACATGGAAGTGGACGGAACTCACGATCGTCGGGCTGTACAAGATGATCGTTGGCGATATCTCGAGCAAAAACATCGGTGGCCCATTGACCATCGCGAAAATTTCCGGAGAAGCCGCCGCCCAAGGTCCGGCCAATGTAATTTTTTTGATCGCGCTCCTCAGCATCAACCTGGGTGTCCTGAATCTGCTGCCTATCCCCATTCTCGATGGCGGTCACTTGCTTTTCTTCCTGATCGAAGGCATCCTGCGCAAACCGTTGGGAGAGCGACAGCGTGAGCTCGCGCAACAGGTCGGCCTGGTTTTGCTCGTGGGCGTCATGATCTTTGCCTTTTGGAACGACCTCGAACGTATCTTCTTCTCTCACTGACATTCATGCGGACTTCTCAACTCCTGCTTCCCACCCTGCGGGAAGATCCGGGTGAAGCCGAAACCATCAGCCACCGGCTTATGCTTCGCTCGGGATTGATTCGGAAGGTCGCCGCCGGCATCTATACGTACCTGCCGCTCGGTCTGCGGATCATTCGGAAAGTCGAGCACATCGTCCGCGAGGAAATGAATCGGGCGGGAGCGCAGGAACTGTTGATGCCCATCGCCTCTCCCGCCGAGCTCTGGAGGGAAACCGGCCGGTGGGATTTTTACGGCAAAGAGCTGCTGCGGTTCAAGGACCGTCACGAGCGGGATTTTTGTCTCGGCCCCACTCACGAGGAGGTGATCACCGATCTCTTCAGGCGTGAGGTCCGGTCTTACCGTCAATTGCCGCTGAACTTTTATCAGATTCAAACGAAATTTCGCGATGAAATCAGGCCGCGCTTCGGGCTCATGCGAGGCCGTGAATTCATTATGAAGGACGCCTATAGCTTCGATAAAGACGAGGCTGGCGCCAGAACCAGCTATCAGAAGATGTACGACGCCTATCACCGCATCTTTTCCCGCTGCGGTCTCAATTTCAGAGCCGTAGAAGCCGATACAGGGTTGATCGGCGGGAGCTCATCACACGAATTCATGGTCCTGGCCGATACCGGAGAAGAGACGGTCGTCTACAGCGAGTCTGGAACGTATGCCGCCAATGTCGAGCGCGCCGAAGCTCTTCCCCCGATCCAGACGAGCGTGGAAGAGCTTCGCCCACTGGAGACAGTCAGCACCCCTGGCCGCCGCACCGTTGAGGAAGTGACGGCATTCTTGAAGGTTGATGCCTCCAGGCTCGTCAAGACGTTGCTCTATTCCACCGGAACCGAAACCGTCGCCGTGCTGATTCGAGGCGACCACGACGCGAATGAGATCAAGATCAAACGTCTGCTGGGCGTCGCCCAGTTGGAGCTGGCCAGTCCCGCGACTGTTGAAAAGGCCACCGGTGCACCGGCGGGATTCGCAGGTCCGGTCGGGCTAAAATTGCGCATTGTGGCTGATCACGCCGTCAAGTCGGCCACAAACGTCGTGGTCGGAGGCAATCGCACCGATACGCACCTGGTGAATGCCAACGTGAACCGCGATTTTCAGGTGGAACAATTCGCAGATTTGAGGAATGCCCGGGCCGGCGATCCCTCTCCGCGGAAGGACGGCGTTCTCAAAGCCACGAAAGGCATCGAGGTGGGCCATGTCTTCATGTTGGGGACAAAGTACAGCCAGACCATGAATGCCTCCTTTCTCGACCCCAGCGGCAAAGAATGCCTCGCGGTGATGGGATGTTATGGAATCGGAATCGGTAGGACTGCAGCCGCTGCGGTGGAACAACATCACGACGACAAGGGCATCATCTGGCCCTACCCGATCGCTCCCTTTCATGTCCACCTCATTCCATTAGGCCAATCAGGCGGCGTGATCGAAGCCACCACCAATCTTTACCAGGCGCTGGAAACGGCGGGTCTCGAAGTGTTGTGGGACGATCGAGACGAACGCGCCGGCGTCAAATTCAACGACGCCGACTTGATCGGTGCCCCTTTTCAAGTCATCGTCGGCGACAAGGGTCTGAGTGAAGGCCTCTTAGAGGTTAAAACCAGAAAAACCGCTCAAAAGACCAAACTTGCCCCCGGGGAAATCCCCGCGAAAATTCTGCAGATGGCCTCTCAAGCCTCTTGAACAACCACCGCTACGATGAGCGTTGTCCGCATCCCCTAAAGTCGTTCGCCTTGGGAATCGTGAAAGCGCCTTTTCCTTGCCTTCCCACCCTGTTGGGCTAGACTGAATCTCGAATCATCACAGTGAGGCAATTGAGCCACGGTGGCCAACAGCCGCCGGCACGACCGCCTCCGTGATCCGCTTTATCGTCACAGGAGCTTAGTGATGCAGACCAAGCCGCCGACACAGAACCTGCAGGAACTGCAGCAAAAAGTCGAATTCGCGGAGCATGTCAAACGGATCACGAGCCAGATTCACGCCGCCAGTAATCTCGACCAGATTCTTCTCGACCTTCACAAAGACATTCTGAGCCTGTTCGATGCGGAGGATCTGACCCTCTTCGCCTTTGATGCCGACAAGAAAGAAATCTTCTACAAGGTTCCGCACATCGATACCATTGAAGAAGTTCGCATCCCCATCACCGAGCAAAGTCTGGCCGGATTCTGTGCGAAATACTTGCGCCCGGTAAATATTGCCGACGCCTACAACGTGGCTGAACTGCAAGGGATCCATCCTTCGTTGAATCACGATACGTCGTACGATAAGCGCACTGGATTTAAGACCAGACAGGTGCTGACTTATCCGATCGTCGCCGACAACAAATACCTGATGGGTGTGCTCCAACTCCTCAACAAGAAGAGCGGCCTGCGCTTTACCCGCAAGGATGAAGAATCCGTGGCCGAAATCGCCAAGGCGCTCGGCATTGCATTCTTCAACCTCAAAAAGGTCTCCACCAAAAAAACCTCGACCAAGTTCGACCTGCTGGTGACCAACGGCAAGATCACCCAGAACGAACTCGATAACGCCATCGCCGAAGCGAGAAAAAGCATTTCATCCGACCTTGAATCGATCCTCATCGAAAAGTACAAGGTGCCGAAACTCGAGATCGGCAGATCCATCGCCCAGTTTCACAAGTGTCCCTACATCGAATACAGCGAACGCACACTGGTCGACATCGAACTGCTCAGAAATCTGAACGTTGATTACCTCAAAAAGAACCACTGGATGCCGCTGAAACGGGACCGCACAGCAATCGAAATCCTCACCGACGATCCCGGCGATCTCGATCGAGTCGCGGACATCAAGCGGACATTCCCTGGTCTCAACATCCGTTTTGCCGTCAGCCTCAGACGGGATATCTCACAATTCCTGAACTCTGCAACGGGCGGCAGCGACACGCAGGCCGGACGGAAACTGGATGAAAACGTGTCCGACATTCTCGGCGAGCTCGTGACGGAAGCTCAGGCCGAGGCCATGGAAGAATCGGGTCCCGGCGGAGGGCTCGACGAAAACGACAGCGCGATCGTCCGTTTGGCGAACCAAATCATTGCGGACGCGTATCGGCAGACTGCCTCAGACATCCATATCGAGCCATATGGAGAAAAACGCGAAACACTGGTGCGGTTCCGCGTCGACGGCGATTGTTTCGAATATATGAAGATCCCGCAAAGCTATCGGCGCGCGATCGTGTCACGCCTCAAAATCATGGCCAGCCTTGACATTGCAGAGCGGCGAAAGCCCCAGGATGGCAAGATCAAGTTCAAACTCAGTGAAACGCGGGAAATCGAGCTTCGCGTGGCGACGATACCAACCGCCGGCTACAATGAAGACGTAGTGATGCGTATTCTTGCGGCCAGCGAGCCGTTGCCGCTCGATAAAATGGGATTTTCTGATCGGAATCTGAAGTGCATTAAGGACATCGCGGAGAAGCCCTACGGCATCATTCTCTGCGTAGGACCGACGGGGTCCGGTAAGACGACCACGCTGCACTCGGTTCTCGGTTTCATCAACACCCCCGACATCAAGATTTGGACGGCTGAGGATCCTGTCGAAATCACGCAATACGGGCTCCGGCAGGTCCAAGTACAGCCGAAGATCGATTTTACCTTCGCGAAAGCGATGCGCGCATTCCTCCGAGCCGATCCGGACGTGATCATGGTCGGAGAAATGCGGGATAAAGAAACAGCCGAGATCGGCATTGAAGCGTCGCTCACCGGTCACTTGGTTTTAAGCACACTGCACACCAACAGCGCCGTGGAAACGGTCACCCGCCTGCTCGACATGGGCTGCGATTCCTTCAGCTTCGCCGATGCCATGCTCGGCGTACTGGCACAACGGCTGGCGCGAAGGGTCTGTAAAGACTGCAAGGAGCAATATGCGGGAACGAAGGAAGAGTATGAGGAAATGCGCCTAGGCTACGGCCCTGACTTTTGGGACAAACTCGCCATCCCCATGGACAATACGTTCCGTCTCTCACGCGGGAAAGGCTGTGAAACGTGTAACCGGACCGGGTTCAAAGGTCGGGTCGCGTTGCACGAATTACTCTTAGGTACCGACAAGCTTAAGCGGCTCATACAGACCAGGGCCAAGACTGAAGAGATGGTCAAGGCCGCCATCGAAGACGGCATGACAACGCTCATGCAGGACGGCATCCAGAAGTGTTTACAGGGACTCACGATGTTCAAAGAAGTGAAAGCCGTCGCCATCAAGTAAGGAGAGGATCTCAACTCCACGGTTGAGATCCTCTTCCATTCCCCTCCGGGCGAACCACTCATATGACACGAACCGGTCTCGTCCTCACAGGACGGGACCATCGCTGACCCGGTGTAGGCGAACGTCAGGAGCAGGTGTATGCCGAGCGAGAAAGGAATTTCTTGAGGCGAGACTCTACCGACAGAGGGACAGATAGGAATTCCAGTCCGAATAGCTGATCATTGACCCATTTGACGGTCGCGTCGAGCTGCAGGGCGGAGGCTTGGTCAGGCATTCGAAAGCTGACCGCCAGATGGTCGCCCGGTCTCATTGCCGCGGCACTCATAACTTTCGCGCCACCCAACGAGACGTCCAGTACAACGCCCAGCCCGTTGCGGTCAACGGCGGCCCAGCGTTTTAGCCCGAGGAGGGAGAATGCACACGGGAAGGGAGCGGAGACTCGATGACGAGGATAGCGTCGCAGCTCCACGCTCGGCTGAGGCTGTCGTTCCAGTTCAGCCATGGAAGGTTATGCGACCGCTCGCGAGGCGATCGCCACGAATCTCTTCAATCGATCATACGCATCGAGCGAGAGGCGGCGAAATGCCAGCCCATAGAACTGATCCTTCGTCCATCGCACGGTTGCGACGGCAATCTCCGCGGAACGGATTTGCTTCGGCAGACGAAGGCTCAAGGCCACCTGATCCCCGGGCTTGAAGGGAGCTTCCGTGCTGACCCGCGCGCCCCGAACAGAAAGATCATAGACCAACCCCACGTTGATGATGGGTTTTCTCAGCCAGCCTCGCGACCGGACCGGGGAGAGGGCACAAGAAAATGGTGTATTGATGCGGACTCTTGGATGTCGTCGAAAGCGATTCAGGGCAGACGGTCGACGC
>DASTQY010000496.1:0-3784 GCA_035761525.1 Nitrospira sp.
TCCAGATAGCGCTTGACGGAGCGAGCCCGCTTGTCTCCTAACACCAGGTTGTAGGCTTGCGTGCCACGCTCGTCGCAGTGTCCTTCAATGACGATCGCCTTTCCTGGCCGGTTCTTGATCCAGTCGGCATTGGTACCAAGAATCGTCTGGGCATCTCTCCTGATCGCATACTGGTCGTAATCAAAAAAAATGTCGACCAAGTTTGATGCGTCTAGGGGAGATGAGGCGGCAGATGAAGGGGCAGGTGCCGGCTCCGTCAGGGCACTCGGAGGTGAAGTTTCCGATGGAGCAGAGGCGATGTCTCCCGGGGTGCGCATCGTCTCAAACGTAGACCTCTTGTCGTCCGGAATGGTTGCAAAGCCCTCGGGCTGGACGGTCTCCACTGGTGCCGCTGTGCTTTTTCCCCTTGTCGTGGAAGAGGCATCGCCCGACGATCCCGCCACGCGCTTCCCACAACCTGAAAACGTCGTCAGAATGATCACACAGGATACAGCCGCTAGCACTGTATGCCGAATTCCCCGTTCTGGCATTCCCCACCTCTCTCTATAGATGAATGGCTGCGATCCACCGTTCGTGCACTGCATTTTCGAAGGATTGGTCAGAAAACAGGAGATTTATAGCCGGTCGCTGCGTTTCTCGCAAGGGGAGAAGGAGGAAAGTGAGCCGTGATCTGATCGGGGAGGTCGTCCCTCGGTCGCACATGAGGTATGCGAACGATACCGCTATTTCACTTTGGAAAAATCAGCAGGAATGCGGACTTCTTTGCCGTCCTGCAGATTGATCACAAACACCGAGGCGGCGTTAGGGTCGAAGCTTTCATAGGCGAACACCGCAGTGAATCGAGACCGGTAGGCGGGGCCACTTCCTTCATTTTTCCGGCCTCGTTCCGCTTTACCAACGTCGATGGCTTTCACTTTCTTGCTGCCCTGCTGCAGCTCGATGAGAGCGCCTTCCGCGAAGTACTCGTCATCCCCGCATAGCTGCACTTCCACTTCCATATTCGGCATATCAACGACTTTCCTAATGAATTCGTCGGGCATGCGGATGTCAGTTTTCCGCTTTTTGGACTCGGAGGCTTCCTGTCGGCCGAAGGCTTCTAGCCGGTAGCGCTTGGTTCTGAGGATCGCACTCGCCCCACAGGCATCTTTTTCGGGATCGGCTCCCACGCGTGTAGCCATGGATGCGTGCTGAAGAACTTTTCTTACTTCTTCAGGACTGTTGGCTTTTTCCATCGGTGCGCGGCCGGCTTCGAGCGCCTTCTGCGCCTCCTCTGAGGACAGCTTCACGTCGATGGCGAATGCCGGAGTAAAACCCACCCACAGGAGCGCGGCCAGCAGACCTCGCGCCCCGTTCCCTTGAGCCACCATGAGGGCCTCCATAAAAACGAATGAAGGCGGCATTCTACGAAAAGCCCCTCCCCTTTGCAATCAGTCAGCGAACCTTGCCCAATTGGAGTACGGCTTCCTGTCATACACCATGTCGATGTCCACGGGAACTGTCATGCCGCTCTCCTGCAACATGCGGACGACGAGACGAAGAGGAAAACCGACGACGGTTGTAAAGTCACCCTCCAGCGATTCGATCAAGTCGGCGCCCGGGCCCTGAATCGAGTAGGCCCCCGCCTTTCCAAGGCTATCGCCCGTTGTGAGGTAGCGTTCATGTGCTTCGGCATCAAACGGCTTCATTCGAATGCAGGCGCTCGATATGTCAGTGGTCTCTAAGTGTCGCCCGCGACATGCGAGTGTGACGGCCGTCTTGACGAGATGCTCACGCCCGGCGAGATGCCGCAAGATTCTGCGCGCATCGACGAGATCGCCCGGCTTTCCCAGCAACTCTCCATCCACTTCGATCAGCGTATCGCTAGCCAAGACCAGGGCGTCTGGGGCGTGTTGTGCCACCGAATCGGCCTTGCGTTGCGCGAAAGACCGGACGAGTTCGTCGGCGGACCGGTCCGACACAAGACGTTCTTCATAGATAGGATCGCGGATTTCAAATGGAATGCCGAGAAGGGCAAGCAGGTCACGGCGACGCGGTGAGGTCGAGGCCAACACTAACCGCCGCATCGAGATGCCAAAGGGGCGGTGCTCTCAAAAAGACCGGATGACGTCTCTTCCTGATCGTTTGCATGAACGGAGACCTGATAGTCGGCAAGCACCGCTTCGAGCTCCGCGACGGAGGAGACGAGGAACATCCTGGCGCGGAGCGCCGCGGCGCGCGGAAATCCCTTGCAGTACCAGCCGAGATGTTTTCTCATCCGCCTGAATTGCCGGCTGCCCCATTGTCTTTCAAATACTCTTGCGTGCTCCAACAGCACGCGGAACCGCGCTGCAAGGTCTGGTGTCCACGGGGGCCGCGCCAGCGCCCGATCCGTCTGGACACAGTGCCGAGCCTGTTCCTTGTCTCGAAAGAACCACGGAGCCCCTAACGCCGCCCGTCCGACGAGCACGCCGTCCACCCCTGTTTCGCAGACACGACGCACGATGTCGCTCAAGGTCTGGACGTCTCCGTTCCCGAACAACAAGGTTCCGCTGCCGCGAACGACCTGAGCCGCGCGCGCGATCGCCGACCAATCGGCCTGCCCCCGATACATTTGCTGGAGTGTTCTTCCATGCAATGAGATGACCGCGGGAGACTCCGACAGCAGATGTTCGATCCACCGCTCGACGATCACTTCATCGTATCCAAGGCGGGTTTTAACCGAAAGAGGAATGGGCATCCGAGCGCGAGCCGCCGCAGGCTCGTGTTGGGCCTTCAGCCGGTTGATCAGGTCGATTCTGACCGGTTTGAGGCCGGCTCCCTCGAGCGTCTGACCGGCAGTCCAATCGGCGATTCCTTGTCTCGCAGCGCGTATGATCGCATGCGCGAGATCAGGCGTCCGGATCAAACCTGCCCCGGATCCTGAGGAGGCGACGTTTCGAGAGGGACAACCCATGTTGATGTCCAGACCGTCGAAACCCAACTCGCAGACCACGTGCGCCGCCTGATAAAACAAAAGCGGATCTTTGCCGTACAACTGCGCCACAATCGGACGCTCGCTCTCGTCATAGTGAAGGCTATCGAGCAGAAATTCCGGTCCGCGGCACACGTCATGGACATGCGTGAACTCAGTAAAGATGACATCCGGTTTGCCCTGACTTGCGATCGTATACCGAAATGCCGAATCCGTCACGCCGTCCATGGGTGAAAGTCCGATGATCGGCGTTGGCAGAGTGTTCCAGAACGTCATCGCCGCAACTCCGCGAGAGCTTCAAGATCAGCGTGAGCGTTGGCATCGGTGTAGGCCGAGCGCAAGACATCCGCTTCCTGCCTGGCCAAGGACAGCAATGAAGGTGACCGTTCCGAGACGAACTCCACCAGGAGGTCGATCTTCAGCAAAAAGAAATCATACGGCCGATCGACCGGGCGAGGTCTGTGAAACCACCACCTCACAAACTGGCTTAAGGAGAGGCCGGTTTCGTTGAAGCGGCGAACAGTCTCGGGAAACATGTCGGTAATGTCTCCTCCCCAATGGGCGATCTCATGCGGCAAATACTCATGAATGTAGCGCGTCAGACCCACGGTATCTGCGGCGACTTCCTTCCAGTTCGGACCGGTCGGCGGCTGTTGACCAGATGCAATCTGTACGTATTGGGCATAATCCGCCAGCAGTTGTTCGCGGTCGATGCCGCACGCCGCAAGCACATTCCGTCCCTCGTCCGCTGGCCGAACGGTGTCCGGAGCCAGGATGCGGTTTGACAAACAGCGGTCGATTGTAGGGCTGAACCGCCTGTGGGCATCCTGAAAT
>DASTQY010000497.1:0-8312 GCA_035761525.1 Nitrospira sp.
AGCAGCGACAGAGACGGCAGTCATCGCTTCCATCTCGACCCCTGTCTGCCCGCTCGTCTTGGCTGTGGCCGTGATGGTGATAGAGCAGCGTCCATCACGATCGGGTTGCGGTTCTTCCTTGAACGAGATATCTATCGCCGAGAGAAAGATCGGATGGCACATGGGAATCAACTCGGGGGTCTTTTTGGCCCCCATGACGCCTGCCACTTGGGCCACGGCGAGTACATCCCCTTTCGCAATCTTTCCGCGTTGTATCTTTTCAAGAGTTTCGGGTTGGAGGTAGACCTTCGCCTGGGCGGACGCCACTCGTTCGGTCTGGGCCTTGGCGCTCACATCAACCATCCGCGCCCGACCCGACTCGTTAAAGTGTGTGAACTCGGCCATTTTCCTCGGCGAATCAGCCGGTTAGAATGTGAAGACCGGTCATTATATGAAGGGCTCCAATGGCGCGTCAAGGCGTGAGTACCAATCCAACTCGCTAGGCTCGGAGCCCTCAGGCGATCGTCCTCTAGAATTCAGACCTGAATGAATTCCTTGTTTTCCCTCCACTTGGCGACAACAGGCGTCCTCCCTACGTTGAGAGATGACGGCTCGGTGCTGCCTGCGGAATACTGACCTCCCCCTTCCTACGACAGGTTGACAGCTTCTCTTGGCATCCCGGAGAATGCCAAGAATGACCGACAGAATTGTGATCGAACGGTTGGAATTTCAAGGGCGATGCGGCATTACTGCCGGGGAGCGGCGACAGCCTCAGCCTATGGCCGTCGACCTCGAGCTGGACTGTGAAGCCCGATCCGCAGCGGGTTCGGATCATTTGGGCGACACCGTCGATTATGCCGCGGTCGTCGAACGGATCGTCGACCTGGGAGGACGAGAGAGCTGCGCCCTACTCGAGAGCCTTGCCGAAAAGATGCTGACGATGTTGTTTACGGAGTTTCCGATCAGTCGCGCGCGCCTCTGGCTCCGTAAGTTAGCCCCTCCAATCGCTCATACCACTGGGTCGGTAGGCATCAAAGTGGACCGGGGCCGTGCCACCCACCATGAGCAACTCATCGATCCCATGCCATCCCGCTTCGTTGCCCAGCACCTGCACCGCTTACCAAAAGGCCGAGCATTGGATGTCGCGAGCGGAAGCGGGCGCCATGCTCTATATCTCGCCAACCACGGTTTCGAAGTCGACGCCATTGACCGCGATGGCGAGAGTCTCGCTAAACTGTCGGCCGAGGCCGCCAGGCGGCATCTTCATGTCGAGACCAAACAAGTCGACCTCGAACGAACAACCGACGAGCGACCGGAATATCCGGCCAATACCTACGATGCCATCATCGTGTGTTTTTATCTGCACCGGCCGTTATTTCCCTGGCTGATTGAGGCCTTGAAGCCGCAGGGAGTACTCCTTTACGAAACCTTCACCATCGATAACTACGTGCGTTATCGCCATCCCCGGCGCTGGGAGTTCTGTCTGGCGCAGAACGAACTGCTTCGTCTGACGTCTTCCCTCCGTGTACTCTCGTACGACGAAGGCGAACATGAGGGAGGTCACGGATCGGGCTCCGTCTTTACTGCTCAACTGCTTGCCCAAAAACCCAGACCGGCCGTACGGGCGCACGAGTTGCCGTGAGTCGAATCGATCTCCACCTTCATACCACCCATTCGGACGGGAGCTTGCAGCCGTCTGAAGTGTTGGCGTTGGCCAAGAAAGCCAATGTGACAGCGTTGGCGATCACGGACCACGACATCACTAGCGGCATTTCCGAAGCCAAGGCCGCCGGCCAACACCTTGACATCGAAGTTATCCCCGGGGTCGAAGTCAGCTCATATGACGGTCGCAGCGAACTGCACATTTTGGGCTATTACGTTGAGTGTGACGACAGCCTATTTATGAGCCGGCTGGCTTCCCTTCGTGCCAGCCGGCATCGACGCAATCCGCTTATCATCGAACGTCTTCGTGAAGCCGGTCTCGATGTGACGTATGATGAGGTGCGGGCGCTTGCCGGGACCGAATCGGTCGGACGACCTCATATTGCTCAGCTGCTCATGCGGAAGAAATATGTGTCGTCAGCCAAGGAGGCCTTCGACCGGTATCTTGCCGAAGGGAAATCAGCGTACGTCGCCCGGGAACTGCCTACGCCGGAAGAAGCGATCCGATGGATTCGCGAGGCCAAAGGCGTCGCCGTGTTGGCGCATCCCACATGGGTGAAAGACACCGGCGACGGACTTCTCTCCTGCATCACCGCCCTGAAGGAGGCAGGCCTAGGCGGGGTCGAGGTGCACTACAGCACACACAGTAAATCTCAAACGGCCAATTACCTGGAATTGACACAACGTCTCGGCTTGCTCGTGACCGGCGGCAGCGACTTTCATGGGATCACGAAGCCGGATATTGAGGTTGGGTACGGACGTGGGGATCTCCGCGTGAATCCCGCGCTGTTGGAGCCGCTCCAAGCCGCCGCAAGAGCCTGAGGTACCCTGCTCAGAACCGTCCTCTCACACCCGTCCATCCCCGCAATTTTCCTGGTATTCATTGACTCTTCAGCTCCGTCCGTTAGACTGAGGACCATTCAATCGTCTCGACCAAAACCATGTCAAAAAGCTTGCATTGGATTATCCCTCACGCGAGCGGCATTCTCGCGGCTCTACTTCTCGGCCCCCTTCTCGGCAGTATGGCCTGGGTCGAATTCTTCAGCATCCCCTTGACCGCGGTAACCGGACCGAACGCGGTGCGGTTGGTGACCGAAGGGATCGCACTGGGGCTGGTCATGGCTTTTGCGGTCTCTGCTTATGAACAGCTTCCAGACAACGGCCGCGGATCAAGCTTTCTTCGCTCCATCGTCATTCCGTCAGCCGCGCTGATCGTCGTCGTCTTTAGCGCTAAAGCGCTGGGCTCGGTCGGTCTGCCGTTGATCCATCAGATGGGGCTGTCGGCATTTGTGCAAGGCTATACAATAGTAGTCGTCGCCTGCGGACTGTGGCTGACGATAGCCTGGCTCCGACATATGCACCTCTTGCGCAACATGTTTTCGCCGCCCGCAGTCAAGCGAACTCTCGCGCGAGCGGCAGAAGAAGAGGAGCCACTCCTGTCGGACAGCCACAATGAGATTGCCGAGCAGGCAAAGGAGAAAGTCGCGGCCATCGTCCTCAACGGCCACCCTCCGACAAGCCTGGGCCGCTACAAAATCCTCAAGGAATTGGGACGGGGTGCGATGGGCCTCGTGTATCTCGGCAAAGACCCCACGATTCAACGCTTCGTCGCCATCAAGACCATGCGGCTGGATCAGATAGATGACTCGGAGAAACTGCAGGAGATTCGGGGACGTTTCTTCCGCGAAGCCGAATCGGCGGGACGCCTGTCTCATCCCAACATCGTCACCATTTACGATGCCGGTGAACAGCATGAACTGGGCTATATCGCGATGGAGCTGGTCGAAGGCCGGTCGCTGAAAGAGTGGTCGCGCAAACCGCATCTCATGCCGCTCCCTGAACTCATCCCGACGCTCGCCTCCGTCGCTGAGGCCCTCGATTATGCTCACCAACAGGGCGTCGTCCACCGCGACATCAAACCTGCGAACATCATGATCACCAAAGAACGCCTCGTGAAGGTCATGGACTTCGGCATCGCAAAAATGACATCGAACAGCAAGACACAGACCGATGTTGTCCTGGGCACGCCCACCTACATGTCGCCCGAGCAGATCGCCGGGAAAAAAGTCGATGGACGTTCTGATGTGTTTTCACTCGGCGTCGTGCTCTTCGAGCTGTTGACCGGACAACCGCCGTTCACGGCGGACAACCTGTCGGCCCTGCTGTTCGCCATCGCGCACAATCCACATCCCGAGCTTCATATGCTGCGCCACGACCTGCCTCCCATGTTTGAGGAAGTGTTGAACCGAGCCTTGCAAAAAGAGCTCCCCCAGCGCTATCGCCGGGCCGGAGAACTCGCGCAAGATCTCCGCTCCTGTCTACAGAGTCTCGCCGCCTAGGAGGAGGGCTTGTGGCGATCACCCGGCTTCACTTCGCCGAAACGGACATCGGACGCAAGCGGTCTCATAACGAAGACTGCTATGCGGCTGAGCCGGCACTCGGACTCTATGTCGTCTGTGACGGGATGGGGGGCGGCAATGCGGGCGAAGTGGCAAGCCACATGGCGATCGACGCCATCCTCGCCTACGTGAAAGCCGAGGCTCGAAGAGGGTGTGTTGCCGGTCGAGCTACGGTCAACCCCGCTTTATCTCCCTTGACCAGCCAGCTGGCCGATGCCATCCGCGCCGCAAATGAGACGGTGTATCGAGCGTCAAGGGAGTACGCGAAGTACGCCGGGATGGGTACCACCGTCGTCGCCGCCCGCCTTACCGGGCGGCATGTGTCCATTGCCCACGTCGGAGATAGTCGGCTGTACTTGATCCGTAACGGTGCAATACAGACGTTGACCAGCGACCATTCGTGGGTAGCTGAACAAGTGGCAAAAGGCTACATGACCGAAGAGGAAGCGGAGCGTTCACCGCGCCGGAACATCGTCACTCGAGCGTTGGGCATCGAAAGCTCCGTTGACATCGATCTCGCCGAGATCCCTGTCTCTAACGGTGACCTCCTGCTGTTGTGCTCAGACGGTCTCACCCGAGGCGTCCGGTGCCACGACATCCTCAGGACCGTCGATGCGGCCGGCGATCTGTGCGACAAAACGCACCGATTGGTCTCGCTGGCGAATGACGCCGGCGGAGACGACAACATCACGGTGTTGTTGGTCAGCGTCCAAGAAAGCGCGGCTGGTCGGCTGTGGCACCGGCTCGCGCCACGCTGGTTGTTGAAAGCGTCTTGACCTTCACCGGAGCGTGTACTTACGGGCATTATCATCGAGGTGGCCGGCGTCTCGTTGACGTTCTATGTCGTCCCCGAATGCCAGATAGCGGATCCTAGTGCTTGAGATGCAGCGCCCCTTTTGGAAGCCTCTCATAACACCCGTCCGATAGTTCCTGGGCGTGTTGCTGGAGACACTGCAGCAGCTCCCCGCTTCCCGGTTTCATGGGACAAAATCGCTTGATATCGATCTGACACGCGACCGTCAAGCGGCTCCGCTCTTCCTTCCATTTGACCAAGCGTTGGCGCACCTGATGCTGACAAGACACGGGAAGTTGCGGCGTCCGCTGTTCAAGGCATTGTTTACGGGCGGTTCCATCGAGAGATTCGGGGCAGAGCTGTTCGACCTCGGCTTCACACCGCAGTCGAGTGATTTGTGCAGCACGAGGATCAAGCGTCTTGGAGGCGAACGGCTTCTCTACAGCAACAGTCGACAGCGGAGCTCTGGCAGGCTGAGTTGCCGGCACGCCAGGAATCGACAGATCGAGTGTGGGTTCAGGAAGGGACCTAGACACTGCCCGCGGCAAGATCGGGGCTTCCTTCGCAGCGAGCTCCTGTTCTGAAGGCAGACTGCTGACGATGGCAACCCAGATCAGCCCCAGCACGATGAAGGTGAGCGCGCCGGCCAGAATTCGGTTCGAAAGCGTTTCCTCGCTCATGGTTTGTCCCTTGCCCAATAGAATTCAGCATAGGGCAAGGCACACAAAAAATCGACGAAATGTGGGGATTCGGCAAGGAGTAGACAGAATTGTCAGAAAGGAAACAGTTATCTTTCCGCTGTTGGACGGGCAGCCCAATTAACTTGGTTTCAGGAGAACTCGGGACAGGCACCCTCTAGTTCTCCGGGGCTTCGACGATATGGTTTTCGAACCTGGTGCAACCCTCTGCCAATAGACGATTGGTGAGCATTTCACCTGGCCACTCGATTGGCAGGTCGGCGGTGAATACCCAGACATCCGGCGAGGTCCAGACAGGGCCATGCTCTTCAGGCAGCTCCGGGTCGAACAAATCCGTCCACACCGGCATATAGACGCCGTTTCCGCATTGGGTATGCAAGTGAACGATCGTTCTCGCACGGACCAGCGGATCAAGGTCGCGCCAGACGGCCGCTGTTTCGTCGGCCAGGTGATGAAGCCGGACGGCGTTTTGCGCATCGAACATGGCATAGGCTGCATACACCGGCGCCTCAATTGTATCCGGAGCGAGCGCCAGCTCAGGACATTGCTCGACTAATCCCTCCAGGAGCGCCCGACGATGAGGGTCTTCAAGGGAATCAGGTAGGCCGGCATCCGGCACCCCGATCAACTCAAAGAAGAGAAAGGCGGTGTTTTCGACGGGTGGATAGAGCCGAGCCGCAATTGAACGCCCACGCTGCGACTCCGCCACCGTGCTGAGATGCTCATTCAAGGTTTGCAGACTCAAGGCTTCGAGGGTGGCATCGGTCAATAAGCGCGGTTCGACGCGAACGACCGTTCCTGAGGACAACCGCAAATGCCGATGCAACACTTCGGCCGTCGCAACCGGATCGATTTTGAGCTTTAATGGATGGGTGAGATTGGCCTGGAGCGGAAGCTCCAGCGCGGCCATGACCGCGTAGGACAGCTTTTCGTCCGCTGGTCCGTCGAGCATGATGGAACAAGAGGCTTCAGCGACAAGATCGAAGAGCCATTCGGCCATATCTTCATCCAGCGCAGCCAACACCGTCAACAAGTCATCCTCGCGGCCTTGCTCGAGAAAGGCCTGTAAGGTATCGATGGCGGCATCCGTGTCGCCGTGATCGTGCCGGCGCGCGTTGATGAGATGGATCAGATCTCTGGTCAGGGGATCGGGACGAGACCAACTTTGCATGCGACGCTCCAGCACTCACCAACAGGTGTTGACTCCCATGTTGCCAAACTTTCCATCAGGGAGCAAGCGCCCAACTGCATTTGGACCGAGCGGCAGATTGCGCCTCGGCATGTCAGTCTCCAATGACTTTCACCAGCACGCGTTTGCGACGCCGGCCGTCGAATTCACCGTAAAAAATTTGTTCCCATGGGCCAAAATCCAACCGGCCGTTCGAGATGGCGACGACCACTTCCCGTCCCATCACCTGCCGTTTGATGTGAGCATCGCCGTTGTCCTCGCCAGTTTCATTGTGGCGATACACGTCATCCTGGGGCGCGATGCGCTCCAAAAAGCGGTCGTAGTCTGCAAGCAGCCCTGGCTCGTCATCGTTGATGTAGACGCTCGCGGTAATGTGCATGGCGTTGACCAGCACGAGACCTTCTTGCACACCGCTGTTCTTGACGACAGATTCGACTTGCCGCGTGATGTTGAGATAGGCGCGGCGGGTCTTTGTTTCGAACCAGAGCTCTTCGCGGTACGATCGCATGGCGGATGGACCGGAGTGCATTCTGCGTCTCAACAGCCTGAAGATGCAATCCCCCGCATCGGGCGGAGCATATCGTCAAACCCGGCCGGCGGCGATTATAATATCGCATGCGTTCCAGACCGTCTTTGCCATTACCCGCGCCGCCGAAATCACCTGTTCCGCGGCTGTCGGCAGAAGCGAAGCTCGTGCTTCGTGGACGTTATTTGACGAAGAATGACCACGGCACGGTCACTGAGACCGTTCCTGAGTTGTTCTGGCGCATCGCCACAGACATCGCGCAGGCTGAGCAGCTCTATCCCGGCCCCACCAGACTCGTGCATGCGGCGCGCCGCTTTTACGAATCCATGGCCCGGCTGGAATTTCTTCCCAATTCGCCGACGCTCATGAATGCCGGACGACCGCTGCAACAATTGGCCGCCTGCTTCGTTCTGCCGGTCGAGGACTCTTTGAGTTCGATTCTGGAGGCGGTGAAACAGCAAGCGTTGATCCACCAATCGGGCGGCGGCACCGGTTTCTCCTTCAGCCGCCTTCGGCCGCAAGACGACCTGGTTTCCTCGACTCAGGGTATCGCCTCGGGGCCTGTGTCATTCATGCGCATCTTCAATATGGCAACGGACGTCATCAAACAGGGCGGTACGCGGCGTGGCGCGAACATGGGCATCCTTCGTGTCGATCATCCGGATATTTTGGAATTCATCGGGTTGAAGCAGGATCAGTCTGCCATGAACAACTTCAATTTGTCCGTGGGCATCACGTCAGACTTCATGCGTGCGCTGGCACGTAATCGACACTATCCGCTCGTCAATCCGCGGACCAGGAAACCGACCAAGCGATTGCCCGCCGCGATGGTGTTCGACCGGCTGGTTCAGGCTGCCTGGGCTACGGGAGAGCCGGGCGTCATTTTCCTGGACCACATCAATGCCGACAATCCAACACCCCGGTTGGGAGACATCGAAGCCACCAATCCCTGCGGTGAGCAACCGCTCCTGGCGTATGAATCCTGCACTCTCGGTTCGATCAACGTATCCAAGTTCGTCCGGCCTGGCCGCCCAGCCCCTGTCATCGACTATGAGAGGTTGGCGAC
>DASTQY010000498.1:0-4349 GCA_035761525.1 Nitrospira sp.
GAGAGCCTGAGGTGCTCAGGGGCCTCCGCGCGCTCGCCTCGTCCCAAACCGCCATGCGAGACACGTTGCTTCGCATGCAAGAACGTTGCGATCCGTATGTGTACTATACGCGCGTGCGACCCTACATCCACGGGTGGAAGAACAGTCCGTCGTTGCCGGATGGTTTGTCGTATACCGGGCTGTCAACCTATGCCGGGCCCCAGCAATTCCGAGGTGAAACCGGCGCCCAAAGTTCCATTGTGCCGTCTCTCGACGCTGGTCTTGGCATCCGCCACAGCCCGGATCCCTTGACTGTGTATCTGCAGGAGATGCGCGATTATATGCCTCCCCTCCATCGGGCCTTTCTGCAGCGCCTTGAACAAGCAACCGACGATCTCGACCGGCCGCTCCTTGCCGGCTATGTGCAAGACCGGAAGAGCAGTCGCTCCGAGTTATGGGCCGCCTACTGTGATTGCGTCGATCTGCTTGCGCAGTTTCGCGAGATCCACATTGGTTATGCTGATAGCTATATTTACCGACAGCATCAATCCCACGTCAGCAACCCGACAGCCGTCGGGACCGGCGGCACTCCGTTTATGGCCTACCTTCAGAAGCACTTGGACGAAACGAAGCAAGCGACGACAGACTAACGTCCGGATTTAGGTTCAAGCGGGAACCTGCACGGCACCTGTTCAGCTAGGGTTCTTGCTGCTTTCCAGACTTGAGAGCGAGGTCTTCGTCCAAGGCAGGAACCGCCAAAACAGAATCTGCGGCCTTCTGACCATTTCGGCACCGGCAATCACCATCATGCCTCCAAAAATGGTAGCGCTTCCTATCGGTTCGCCCAAACACAGGTATGCCAGGAGCGCAGTACAGACGGGAATGAAATTATGGTAAGTCCCTACAATTGCAGGAGATAGCGACTGCAAGGACCGGCAGCGGAGGATGAAGACGGCTGCGGTGGCGCAGCCGACATAGAGAACTAACAGCGCAATGAGGGGCGACAACACCCCCTGATGGTCCGACTCGCTCCAACCGAGCGAACCGAAGAACAACAATACAGAACTGCTGCCGAACATGACCGTATTGGAAACCATCACGCCGAATCGTTTGACCATCCCGGAGGTGAACACAATGTGCGCAGACATCATGACCGTGAAGAGAAGCACAAAGAGATCCCCGAGTTGGATCGCCGCATTAAAGGGAGTCAGCCACGAGATTGCGACGACACAGCCCGCCAGTGAGAGAACAATGCCTGCGCATTTGGGCCCCGTCATCCGGTCCTTTCCGACGAGCACACTCAACATCGCCGTACAGGACGGCAACAGACCGTAAATGAATGCATAGTGAATCACACTCGTATGCATGAGGCCCCACGCCGCAATCGCGTACGAGAAAACGCCGAGGAAACCCACACATCCCAGTCGGATCAGATCGGCGGTCGCCAATGACATCAACCCTCGCCGGTCACACAACCATGTGATGGCCAGAAGAAACACAAATCCGATCACAACTCTGGAATAGGCCAGACCAATCGGCTGGAAGGTGCTGTGTTGGAAGATGTACTTCACGACCGGTGTCACCGAACTCAACAGCACCACGACTCCGAGGAGACAGGCCAGCGGAATAAAGGAAGTGTTCGGCTTCGAAGTTTCTGAGTGCGCCCCATTCATCACGATCAAAATCCCGTCATGTTCAGGGCGTTCAACTGGTCAATGAAGCTGGTAAGTTCGGCTTGGTGATCAGGAGAGATTCGGAGAATCTCGGCACCCAGAAAGGAATGCCGAATGTGAGTGACGCGAACCGTACATGTTAAGGGATTGGGTTCGCTGAGAACGAATTCCAGATGCAACTCGTCTCCCACGCGAAAGCCGCCGTTGCTTTCGAGTTGAAATCCCTTTTCTGTGAGGTCTATGACTTTGCACGGAAATTTCTCATTCCCGCGGCCGATCTCACCGGCCCGATCGATCATGATGCGAAAGAGTTGTCGTTGCGCCCCCATATCTTCGTTCCTCATCGATGCGGCCCATACACAGCCTTCAAAGTATAGCAGCTGCCTTTACGCCGCCCTGAGCAGCGGATTTTTCGCCCTGGGAGGGACCTAGCTCGCCTGTGGCAAACCTCGTGGTTGACTAGGTCCCCTAACCGGCGTATCGTTCCCTCATTCCTGAGGAAGGAGCACTAACCATGTCTGTTATGTGTTCCCTCGCGGCCTGTAAGGCTCAAGCCGGAATGTGCGGGCATGAAAAGGCGATGCTCAGCGTCGCCTTGCTTGCCGCCATCGGCTTTGGCGCCTACTTTCTCATGAGCTGACGGCCCGGCTTCGACAGTCCTCTCAATGACGCGGCAGGGAGTGGTGTGTGCCCTCATCACGACCTTCTCTGGCAGGTCATCCTTCGCTGTCTGATCCCCTCCTGGCTCGAACACTCGTCCTCGATGAGCTGTTCGACCTGTCGCTCTACCAAGCCTTGAGAAACGTCACAAATCCTGAAGTCCACCACACGCTGGATGAACTGATTGCGGTTGAAACTGGCCATCTGGCGTTCTGGAAGAATTTTTTCAATCTGACGCTCGACGAGTTGAATCCGGGACGGCGGCTGAAGCTCTCGTTGCTCATGTTTGTGTGTAGGTTATTCGGCTCCACCGCCGTGCATTTGGTGCTCGAGGCAATCGAGGTCCACGGTATCAGGAAGTATCTGGCCCTTTGGCGCGAGTACCAGGGCCAACCCCTTGGTGAGGCTTTGCATGGCATTTTGATGGACGAATTCAAGCATGAGGACGTCCTGGTGACGGCACTCACCGAGCGGAAAATCAACGCGGAGAAAATCCGCAATATTTTTCTGGGATTAAATGACGGGCTGGTCGAAATCCTCGGCGCTGTCAGCGGCTTTTTTGGCGCATTCGGAGATGCGACCACGGTGCTGGTGGCAGCATCCACGACCGCCGTAGCAGGAGCACTTTCAATGGCTGCCGGTACCTTCCTGGCTCTGAGCAGCGAGAAGGAGGTCAAGAGCGCCGAGATCGCCAAAAAGATCTTTCTCGGAGAAGCCTCAGAAGTGGTGCCGATGGAAGAGTCACCCATCGGCTCGGCGCTCGTCGTCGGCGCTGCCTACATTGCGGGTGCGATCGTCCCGGTCTTGCCGGTCCTGATTGGGGCGACGAACGCCGTGTTTTCCATCATCACCGCCGGTCTCATGGTCGTCTTTGTATCGACAGTGCTGTCCTTCCTGTCTGGCATGGACGTGAAGCGACGCATCCTCCTCAACCTGGTGATGATTGCCATAGCGGTCAGCGTCACTTACGGCATCGGGGTCTTCGCCAAGACCCTCTGGGGCATTGCCCTGTAGCGAGCCCGCCCTGCTCCGGTAGACTTGAGGCTACAGGGGCATTGATGTATGGCAAAGGCGCACGTCGGGCTTTCCGGCTATTCCTATAAGCCCTGGCAGGGTCCTGGCCGGTTTTATCCGCCCATCCTCAAACAGAAAGAGTTTCTCCGCTATTACGCGACGCGTTACGACACAGTCGAATTGGACGGTGTCTGGTATCGCCTGCCTTCCGAAAAGGCCGTCTCCGAGTGGATCGATTCGACTCCTTCTCACTTCCTCTTTGCACCCAAAGTACACCGGCAAATTACGCATCGCGCGCGCCTCAAGCCAGACTGTTACGAGTTCGTGCAGGTCCTCCTGAGCCGCCTTATGCAGCTGGCGTCCGCTGAACGTCTCGGTCCTCTGCTCATTCAGTTGCCGCCTAACCTGATCCGTGACGACGACCGGCTCGCTCGTTTTCTCGAACAACTGCCTTCAGGCACTCGGTGGGCGATCGAGTTTCGTCACGATTCGTGGTACGACACGGCTATCGAGGCGGTGCTCAAGGGCTTCAACGTCTCATGGGTTGCCGCCGACACGGACGAACGGCCGGCGGAATGCCGTGACACCGCAGACTTTTGGTACGTACGCCTGCGGAGAAGCGCCTACGACGAGCAGGATCTGAAACTCTGGTCTGAACGGATCGGGAAGATGATCGACCGGGGAAAGAGCTGCTATGTCTATTGTAAACACGAGGACGAAGGCTCGCCGTGGGTCTGGGCGGATAAGTTATTGCAATTGAGCCGGGAATGGCCGGATAGAGAGGATCACCGGGCGGGAACCATGGGAATTTCTCTGCGCTGCTCGGAGTCCCGTTGAAGGCGCACACGTTCCTGCCGAGACGTTTCCAGCACCTCAAGCAGCCGTTCGTCGCTCAGTTGCGTCAGCTGCGCGGCTGCGTCTTTCATTTCGGCGTGCTCGACAGCCCGCGACAGCACTTCCGCCTTCGTCGCGCCTTTCTTTTGACCGAGAAACGGCTTGAAGATGAGATACAGGACGTCTTTG
>DASTQY010000499.1:0-3343 GCA_035761525.1 Nitrospira sp.
CTTGCTCACCGGCATTCTGGTTTTTGCGATACGAGAACGCCGTTTTAAGCGACTGCATAGCGTGATCCATGTCGTTAAGTTCTGCGAAGGCACAAGCAAGATTGTAGTGGAACATTGGATAGGTCGGGTCCACCCTGATTCCTTCTTCGAAGATGGTCTTTGCTTCCTTCAATCGACCGGTCATGCCATACGCCATTCCCAAGTTGTCGACCAGCACACGCCAAAGGGTCTGGTCGAGCTGCCGTTGTTGCTTTTCAGATTCGTAGGCCTTCTGATAGAAGGGAATGGCTTGATCATATTTACTCTGCAAGTAATAGGCGCTTCCGGCCCGAAAGAGTTGCATACTGCTCTGTCTCGCTGCCGATTGTGCCTGCACGTTCTGGCCGTCTGCATATTGAAACCGTACAGTTTGAAGGACGGACTGAAACAGGGACTCGTCGCTTGGTGTGTATTTCACCTTCGACAGATGGAGGTCGGCGTAAACATTTTCTTTGGCAAGACACGCACGCACATTTCTTTGATCAAGTCGAATTCCCTGAAATTCTCGAAACGTGTATGCGAGGGCTGGCATCTTCGCAATCGTGACAAACCTCGCATCCTGTCCTTTGGACACCGGAGGTTGATTGCGAAGGCGTTGTAAATGCGCTGAGCATCCCTCTGTTGAGGCTTGGCCTGCGACCTTTTCAAGTGTGACCGAGACATTAACTCCAGTCGTGGGATGACTTGCCATCAGGTAGCGACGACCATCCGGTTTGATTTGATCGATGTCGATTTTAAAACCCGACAAATCGATTGAAAGGCCTAGTCCCTTCTCTGGCCACGCGATAACTGTTTGTTGCTGCTCGCTCGCGAACGCCCCGTTAATAGATACGGCGAGAAAGAAAGACGCGATGAAGATAGAGACTCCGCTGACTCGTAAAATCTCAGATCTGCTATTCTGTGATGTCATGGTTTGCATCTCCCATAACGAGGTTTGTTCTTCGTAGATAGAGCAGCACGGCAATTGGGAAGAGAGCCGTTCGGTCTCTGCTGATCAGCTGACACATGATCTATGATGTAGGAAGAGGAGTGGAAGCTCCTCTCTTGCTACAAGCTCCTCGAACGAATTTCCAGTCGACATCGGTTAGCAGGCGTCGGGTGCCTTTAGATGAATGACCAGCGATGGCTCGTAGACGAGCGATGCGTTGATTCCAATTTGGATGGCTTGAAAGGTAATCTAAGACTCCGCTTTCCCGATCGTGCAGTTCCCCAATGATGCGATAAAAGTTGATCATCTCCTCCGGCATGAGGCCAGCTTTTATAATGAGGCGCATACCTTCTTCATCCGCCTCCGTCTCGTGGCCCTGACTGTATTGAAGTTGCCCGACAGCCTGAGCCGACTGTAACCCATAGGTCATTACCGAGCTAAAATCTCCGGCCAGGGTGGAAAGTAGAACTCCTGTCAGAACCTGCTCGGTGATCATGCGGGTAGAATGCCGCTTCAAGACATGCTGGACTTCATGCGCGAGGACTCCGGCAAGTTGCTCTGGTGAATCTGTTCGTTCAAGTAGACCACGATAGACCACGATGTGTCCGCCAGGAGCAGCCAAGGCATTAACCAGGGGACTATCCACAACATAGAGATGAAACTGATACGGAGACTTTGGCGCGGCCTCAGTCAGCGAAGTCAGAATATTCTGAATGAGTTGTGTGCGATGCGGATCGGTACAACGCCGCTCTTGCGGGGCTACGTATAGAACAGCTTCCTCCCCGATTCGTTGCTCCCAACTGACTGGAACAGTCGAGGCAACAACCACAGAAAGCATCGGGATACCCCATCGGTACAGCACAAACGCGAGGCAGATGGCAGTGACCGCCGCCACAACCGTCCACCGCATGCGTTTCTGGCGCTGCGAGGGATTATGGATGTGCCAGTGTTTGCGAGTCGACCGGTTGTGAAGTTCGGTCAAGACGTCTGAAGATGAAATGACGAGCGCTTCGAGAGTGGATACACGTTCCAGTCTGACAGGCTCACCAGCGTAAGATCCCTGCGTTTGTTGAATCGCCTCGAACGGCCAATGAAACACTTGGCCGGTATTGGTGGTGATGTTTAGACTGTCGGCCGAGAGTGCTATTTTCGCCGGTTGGCGAATTGGTGATTTTCCATCCAGATAATACCCGGCCCATGTTGTGTTAGACATAGAATTCAGTCGAACTCGAATCCACTGTCGAGCAAGTTGGCGAGACCTTCGGTCGTGACTGGAGCAACGTCTGATTCCTGAAAGATCGATGCCTCGTCCAGAGAGCCGAGGAGGCTCAGATTGTTCAAATGAAATTGAATCGTCCGAACTGTGGTCCATGGCCACGCAAATCCTAACGTTACGACCAACAATAGCAAGTTCCCCGCATGGAGATTTAGGAAGGCGCGTGCCGTTATGGTCGAACGAAAGCGGGCTTCCCCCAATTTCGTGTGGTCCCAGAAGAAGCGTTGCTTTTTGGCTAAAAACCACAGCCAGGGTGGCGCTACGGTAAAGGGCAGCAGGAGGAGAAAGAGCATGTTGACGTTGTAGGCAAAGACCACGGGAATGAAAAAGGTAAAAAACGTCACTAAGGGTGTCAGTACGAACCCCGGCGCGAGTTCGGCACCGATGCCATCGAATGAGAAAGTCCGGTTGCCGAATCGGCTATATGAAACCAGGTACGCTTGGCGCTTCGTTTGATAATAGGGATAGTATGCGCCGAGTGTGATCGCCGTCAGAGCGGTTCCCTTTAGCGTGAGCCAGAGAAAGGGTCGAACTTTCCCATGAAAGGAAAACCGAATCCCGCGCCATGACGTTCTGCTCAAGCGATACCGTCGGGATCCTATCATTGCAATGGGAGCAAAGACCCACGGCACGAGGACGGCCAGCGAACTGCAGGCCATCACAGCCCACCAAGGAAGGTCGACAAGTTGCGGCACGGTATTTAGCGCAACGTACGGAAATCCGAAAAGCGTAGCCGCCTTAAGAAAGCCGACAGATAGTTCTTTGCCTGATCCGTGGTACACGAAGCGGTCGCTGGCAAATTCGGTTTGACTAAACAGATACTTGCGCACCTTGACCTTTGCCCAAAAGTGATAGAGACCGAGCGTGAGCAAGGTGAGAGCGAGATTGACAATGTGGATGCCGAACAGCGTACTCACCTTGCCGTGGAAGGATGGGCACGTCCGCGTCTCAGGTAGTGACATGGGGGCGGCATGCGTCTCTCTCAAGTCAAGAGAGTGCGTCATCAGCCTGACGCCGAACGCTGCACCGCAGCGAGAGCAATGGCTTGTGGCTTTCGGTTTAAGAACGCGCGGATCCCGAACACGGTGTGGAGTTTGGCA
>DASTQY010000500.1:0-6804 GCA_035761525.1 Nitrospira sp.
ACGGCTGGTCCTTGAGGATCTCGCACGCCTCAAGACCGCCCTCGACCGATCCAAAATGTGCGGGTGCCTTGCCGCCTATTCCGCTCCGTATCATTATATGTGGAACGCGTTGCTGCCCTACTGGTGGATGGACCTGGATGGGGCGCTATGCCTCTTTATCCAATCGCCTGACGGATGGTTCATGCCGCTGCCGCCGCTGACTGAGGGCTCTCTGACGCTGCCGTTGAACAAGGCCTTCCGTCTCATGCGGCAGTGGAACGGGGAAAGCGCCGTAAGCCGGGTAGAAAATGTCCCGGCGGCGCTCGCACCGAGTCTAGTCGCGATGGGGTATCGCATGGCGCCGAAAAGTCCTGACTATCTGTATCGGGCGGACGACCTCGCCAGGCTGACAGGGGATCGGTACAAATCTCAGCGTGCCCTCTGCAATCGTGTCGAGCGGGAAGGGGCTATGGTTGTCGAGCTCTTTCATCCTCGGGATCGGGCAGCTTGCCGTGCGTTGTTACACGAATGGCGGAGCCAAAAACTCGCTCGAGGCGCGGACCCTTTGGCTGAACTGCTGCTTGAGGATTCGGTCTCAGCCCATGAAGTCGCTTGGTCCCATGCGTCTGAGCTGCAACTCGCGGGATCGGTACTGCGAAGGAATGGCACGCTGTGCGGCTACACATTTGGCTATTGGCTGGATGGCCAAACATGGTGCGTGTTGTTGGAAGTGACCGACCGGACAATACCGGGATCGGCGCAATTCCTGTTTCGCGAGACATGCCGTCAAGCCAGATCTCAGGGCGCCGAATTCATCAACACGATGGACGATTCGGGGTTGACCGGATTGCGTCTCTCGAAGGAAGCCTATCATCCGGTCGCATGCGTCGAGAGTTTCGTGTGCTCCGAGACCTCGCAGCCATGAGCAAGCAGGATTTCCAACAACCCCTCGACCCCCCGCGTTATCGCTGGCTGCCTCATCTCATTATCCTGATGAACCTGGTCGCGATCGCTGCCGGTGTATTTTTGCTTCGCAGCGTCGAACACCGGTTGGTGTACTCCGCCGGGGAGGAATTGAGGATCGCCGCAGCGGAGGTGGCGGATAAACTGGACCGTCTCCTGTTCGAACGATATGGCGATGCGCACATGATGGCTCAAGCCTTGGCGTTGCGGCCATCGGACACCACTTATCTAACAAGCTACGTCGGTTGGATGAAAACGAACCATGCGCCGGTTTATGCATGGCTCGGGGTGACGGATAGTCGTGGAATGATGATCGCCGCGACGGAATCTTCCCTGCGCAGTCAGGATTTCAGCCAGACAGGCTGGTTCCAACGCGTCAGCCAAACGAAGACCATTCAGGTGGACGACGTCGCTCTGCATGACGGCGAAGGGGGAACGGAGAGCGTCGCCTTCTCCGCGCCGATTCTTGACGCCGAGGGAAATCTTTCCGGGATTGTCACCAGTCGAGTGCCAATATCGGTACTGGAAGAGGTGACGACGGGGACGCTACGTTCACTGGAAGCGCGGCCGGAGTTCGCCGGAGCCGTCGTTTTTCGAATGGTGACTGACCAGGGGCGCGTATTCGTTGATTCGGACCTTCGACGGAATCGGGTCTCCAGCCAGCAGGATTCGGGCGCCTTGTCTTCCAGGGCGGCACCATTTGGCGATCTCGGGTTTGTCGAAGAAAAGTTCCATGGACAAGCTATCGTGACGGGCTTCGCCCGGACGAAAGGGTTTGGTCAGTTTCCGGGGTTGGGGTGGCATGTACTGGTGCGCATGGATCGTGATCGCATCCTCGAGCCGATCCTTTCCATATTATGGAAGGTGGGTTTGACGGGCGCGGTCGTGTGGGTTCCCATGGTCGTTCTTTTGTTCTGGTCGACCTCACACCTCCGGGCGGAATACAGACAGGTGCAGCAGGAAAGCTCCTGGGCACGTGCAGCGGAAGCGGCGCTGCTTCAGAGCCAGGAGCGCACAAGAGCGATTGTGGAAACGGCGCTGGACGCGCTGGTCACGACCGACGCAGCGGGTATTGTGAATGACTGGAACGGGCAGGCCTCTGCCATATTCGGATGGTCGCGCGAAGAGGCGTTGGGCAAACGCCTCACGGACCTCATCATCCCCCAGCGCGACCGTGAGCATCACGAGCGCGGCATCCGCCAATACCTTGCGAGCGGAGAAACGCACATCCTCAACCGCCGGATTGAGGTGCTGGCGCTTCGCCGCTCCGGACAGGAATTTCCTGTTGAGCTTTCGATCTCACCGGTTCGGGTGGGAGACACGATATTTTTCAGCGCCTTCATTCGTGATATCACCGAGCGCCGGGAGGCGGACACGAAACTGAAGGAGAGCGAAGTCCGGTATCGATCGGTGGTGAACGCGCTCGATGAAGGCGTCGTGGTCATCGATGCCTCAGGGGTTTTACGCACCGGCAACGCCAGCGCCGAGCGGATCCTCGGCGTACCTTGCGAGGAGCTAACCGGCCGTATGTTTCACGATAAGCAGTGGAGAACCATTCGTGAAGACGGGTCGCCGTTCCCATCCGAGGAATATCCGGCGGCCATCACACTAAAAACGGGGGAGCCCTGCGCCGCCATCGTCATGGGAATCTACCGACCGGATGGACAGTTGCGTTGGGTCGAGATCAACTCCCGACCCTTGACCCCCGAAGGCGGAGCCAGCCCATCCGCCGTCGTGATCTCGTTTTCGGATATTACCGGACGCAAACGTGTGGAGGAGCGGCTCACCGCTCAGTATGCGGTCACGCGCGTGCTGGCAGAATCGCGGAGCTTGGAAGAAGCCGTTCCGAAGATCATGCGGGCCCTCGGCCAAAATCTCGAGTGGGATTGCGGAATTTTCTGGCGCGTGGATCGCACCACATCAGTGCTCCGTTGTCTGGATCAATGGTCCGGGGCCGGGGTTGAGGCGCAGTCGTTTCTCGAGAAGACCTGGGACCTGACCTTCAAGCAGGAAGAAGGCTTGCCTGGTCGGATCTGGTCGAGCGGCAAGGCGGCGTGGATTACCGATGTGGCTCGCGATTCCAATTTCCCGCGCCGACTGCTCGCCAGCGAGGTCGGATTCCACGGCGCGTTCGGATTTCCGGTGCGAGTGGGCGGCGACACCGAAGGCGTCATTGAACTGTACAGTCGGCAGGTCCGCGTGCCGGATAACGAGCTGCTCAAGATGATCGACGACGTCGGCTTAAAACTGGAACAGTTCGGTGATCGGACGCGGGCCCAAGAAGCCCTCCAACAGACGGAAGCACAGTTGCGCCAATCCCAAAAAATGGAGGCGGTAGGACGCCTCGCGGGCGGGGTCGCACACGATTTCAACAATCTTTTGACCGTCATCCGCGGGTATAGCGAATTGCTGCTCGCACGTCTGTCGGCCGATGATCCAATTCGCAAGGATATGACTGAGATCAAAAAAGCGGCTGATAGGGCTTCCGGGCTGACCCGTCAACTGCTGGCCTTCAGCCGCCGTCAGTTTATCGCGCCGAAAGTCATCGATCTCAATGCTCTCATTGCAAACATGGACGGCATGTTGCGCAGACTGTTGGGTGAGGACATTGTCGAGCTCTGCACGGAACTCAATCCTCACACCGGATGGATCCGAGCTGATGCCGGACAGGTTGAGCAAGTGATTATGAACCTTGCCGTCAATGCGCGCGATGCCATGCCAAAAGGGGGTCGTCTCACGATTGAGACCCGAAACGTGACGATCGGCAAACCGACCCGTCAGACACCGGCCGGTGTGAAGCCAGGAGCCTATGTGCTGTTGGCGGTGCGCGATACCGGTCACGGAATGGACGAAGAAACGCAGTCGCATCTGTTTGAGCCGTTTTTCACGACCAAGGAGAAAGGAAAAGGCACCGGCCTCGGTCTTTCAACTGTGTATGGAATCGTGAAACAGAATGGCGGAAACATCTTAGTCGAAAGCCAAAAAGACCAAGGCGCGACCTTCAAGATTTATTTTCCCCTCGTTGAGCAGGGTGCGCCGGGAATGGTCGCGCCTGACGCCGAACCTGTGCATGGCCGCGAAACCATCCTGCTGGTGGAAGACGAGCCGTCGGTTCGTGGGTTGGTTCACGAGACGCTGCGACTCCATGGCTACACCGTGCTCGAAGCCCGTCATGGCATCGAGGCGCTCATGACCGGTGCCAAGCATCAAGGTCCGATTCATCTCCTGCTCACGGATGTCGTCATGCCGCAAATGAGCGGCCCGGAAGTCGCCGAAAAGATCCAAATCGTGCGGCCCGGCATCAAGGTGCTGTACATGTCTGGCTATCCGGATCATCCGGTATTTGAGCAAGGGGGCATCTCCCGCGACGCGTCATTCCTGCCCAAGCCATTCACCCCGAATGTGTTGGCAAAGAAAGTTCGTGACGTGTTGGACGGCGGAAAAGTTGCATAACGGAGCCCCTTGCTTGATCTTCTCACTGGGTTCCGTTTATCGTGCGGTGCAATTCGTCGATTCGAGAAAGCTTCTATGACGCAGCAAGGACGTGAGTTCGACATTTCGCAGTATCGCATCGAGAAGGAGCCCTATTACGCCGACGTGCGGGGTGAAGAGGGTCTCTTTACCACTGCGGCAAAGAACCGGATGCCGGTGATGCTCAAGGGACCGACCGGGTGCGGGAAAACGCGCTTCGTGCAATACATGGCGTATCGCCTCGGCCGGCCCCTGATCACTGTTGCCTGCCACGAAGACTTGACGGCTTCGGACCTCGTGGGTCGGTATTTGCTCAAAGGTCAGGAGACGGTCTGGGTGGACGGACCGCTGACATTGGGTGTGAAGCACGGTGCGATTGTCTACCTCGATGAGGTGGTCGAAGCGCGAAAGGATACGACGGTCATTATTCATCCGCTCAGCGACGATCGCCGACTGCTGCCGATCGAGAAAAAGGGCCAGGCCATCGAAGCCGCTGAAGATTTCCTCCTCGTCATTTCCTACAATCCCGGCTATCAGAATGTGCTCAAAGATTTGAAGCCCAGTACCAAACAACGATTTGTCGCGATCGAGTTCGACTACCCCGCTGCCGACATCGAAGCCTCAATTGTAGAGCGTGAGGCCGGCATCTCTCACGACCTCGCTGCCAGACTCGTCAAGTTGGGCGGGAAAGTGCGCAATTTAAAGAATCACGGCCTCGAAGAAGGCGTGAGCACGCGACTTCTCATTTACGCCGGGACGCTCATTCGAGAAGGTATCGCAATCGAGCGTGCCTGCGACGTGGCGATTGCCAGACCGATCACTGACGATGCCGACATGCAGCGCAGCATCATGGAACTGGTCAAGGCAATGTTCTGAGCAGTATGCGAATCTGTGGCTCGCGCTGTGCAAAAGACTCAACTGCCGCCACAAAGGGAATGCGGAACCGACGGTCCGCAGCCTTCTAGCCAGTGCCGGACCTCTCCTCATCGGTCGTGCACTCATTTGTGAAAGACTGGCAGGGTGGTGTCCTGCTTACGATCTTTGTTCAGCCCAAGGCTTCCCGGACGGCCTGGGTTGGTATACACGGCGATGCAGTCAAAATTCGCATCGCGGCATCTCCCGTTGACGGAGCAGCAAACCGTGAACTGATCCGTTTCCTCGCCGAGGAGTTGTCGATACCGAGGACCGCTATCGACATTCACTCCGGCGCCGGTGGAAGGCGCAAACGCCTCTGTGTAAAAGGAACGACAGCGGTTCACCTCGCGGCGCATCTGATAAGGAAATGTCAGGGAAAAGGATGAACCTGCTCAGAGCCTTGGTGCTGTTGGTCGGGACGTTGCTGAGCGCCTGTTCAGGAGCGAAACCGGTCTTGTATCCGAACGCGCACTTGCAATCGGTGGGGAATGAGACGGCGGAGCAGGATATCGAAGCATGTAAAGAAGCGGCTGAAGCCGCCGGCGCGGAAGAAGGCAGCGGCAAGGCGGGTCGTGTCGCCACAAGTACGGGGGTTGGCGCCGGGGTTGGGGCAGCGAGTGGAGCGGTCGGAGGCGCGATTTCCGGAGCGGCCGGTCAAGGATCCCTGATTGGGGCAGCCAGTGGAGCGGTGTGGGGATTATTGACGGGCCTCTTCACTGCCGGCAGCTCTCAACCGAGCCAGGCCTTCACGAATTATGTGAATCGGTGTCTGCAGGAACGGGGGTATGAGGTGACTGGTTGGCAATAATGGCGAGAAGGGCGGGCCACGCATGTGAGACCGTCACGAGTGACGTGTCCAAGAAGTCGTCCTCCTATCAGAAAGATGAGAGGATGCAGAACCGGTGAACAGGCGGAACGAGCCGGGATCCGGTAGATGGGAGTCCATTCTCATACTATGGCTTGTTTTTGCGCTTGCCGGCTGCTCGGGACCTGAGCCGATGCTGCGGCCGAATGCCAAGTTGCTGTTGAAAGGCCGCGAAGCTTCCAATCTGGAGGTCGCCGCGTGCCAGCAGAAGGCGGAAGCAGCCGGCCTACAGCCCGGGACTGCCGGGCGAGGCGGAAACATGGCTGCGGGCGCGGGACTGGGACTGATCGCCGGTGCAGCGGTCGGGGCGTCGACCGGAGTGATCGGAGGTGCAACGGGTGTGGCCATAGGCGCTGCCGCGGGCGCCGGCCTTGGGCTCATCATTGGATTGGCAGGCGGGGCCTACCGACCGCTAGAACCGGATCCGCCTTATGCTGATGCCGTGGTGCGATGTTTGATCGAGCAGGGGTATGAAGTCACAGGGTGGCAATAACTCAATCCGCTGTTTTTTCCGGTGAGGCGTTCAAAGCCTTATGCCGTAGCGCCCGACCCTTGTCGGGCGTGGGATCGGTAATCACACCATACACTTCCCGTCCTTCGTGACCTTCCGG
>DASTQY010000501.1:0-4643 GCA_035761525.1 Nitrospira sp.
GTCCTCGCGTGATGGCGAAGATGATCGGCACTCCAGCGGAGGGCCGAATTTTGCAGTGCCCATCCGCCGGCGATTAACAGCAGCGCTTTCACCCAGGGACGGCACTCGAAGCTGCGATGTGAAATCAATCGATGATAGCCGACCGTAATGCCCAGGCCCGTACACACGTAGAGGATGGCGAAGAGAGCCCAGTCAAACAGCGTATAGCCATACAGGTAACCGAAAAGTGGCGTTCCGATCAGCGTCACGGCCACGACGAGACAGAAGAGCGTAAACGTCCTATAGGCAAACGGGGTGGTTCCAACAGCGTCCGGCATTCTCACTCCTTCTGAGTAGTAAACAGCAGTTGATGAAGCGTTATCGCTGGCTCGGGCACGTTGCTTTGCGGCACGCAGAGCTTCTCAGCCCACTCAAAGAGCCGTACTCACTCCGGCGTGTTAGGGATTCACGATCGCTCTGGGCCGGGACTGAAGTCTCGCTGAGTAAGAGTACCGAAGTAGCAGACTTTAATCAAGAAATTCTTTGCCCTCACGCGAGGCGAACTCAAGACCGAGGTGTATACTGAATGTTGAGTCAGGGTTATCCGTAAGCTGGTAGGTCCGTCGTGGCTGCCATTAATCCTCTGGAATCTTCTGTCCAATGCATCGGCGGAGAGCTCGCCCGCCTCTCTGCAGGGCAGGCTCCTGCTCTCTTTGAACGTCAATGGTGGTCGCAAGCGGCGATCAACCTGGCGATGCATGATCTCGACTTTAAGACACAGCTGTTCCGCTTCATTGACGTACTGCCGTCGGTCGCCGACGATCAACGGGTCGTGTCCTTGGCACAGGAATACTTCGGGGCGATGGCCGATCAAGCCTTTGGTCTTCGCTGGGGGCTGAAGGCCCTATCTGCTACGAGCATTGGCGCCCGTCTGAGCGGACGGGCCATTCGTGCCCAGGTGGAGCAGATGGCGAGGACCTTTATTGCCGGCTCGTCAATCGAGGATGCCGCGCCGGTCCTGGGCGCGTTGTGGACCGGCGGCAAGGCCTGGTCCGTCGATCTGCTCGGCGAAGCCACGATCAGCGACCAGGAAGCCGATCGCTACCGGGATCGATGTGTGGCTGCCCTGGAGGCGTTGGCTCAGCCAGCGGGAGCCTGGCCGGCCGCTCCCCTCTTGGAGAAAGATCATCTCGGTGCCGTGCCGCGGGTGCAGCTCTCACTTAAAATTTCTGCACTTTCTCCCTTTCTCGATCCGATTGATCCCGAGGGCAGCTTTAAGTCGGTCGCGGCACGCCTGCGGCCCATCGTGGATGCAGCCATGCGATCGCCGGCCTCGCTGATCTTCGACATGGAACAAGCCGACACGAAATCGCTCATTATCGAGATATTCACCCGGCTGTTCTCGGAAACACCCTATCGCCAGTTTCCCCATGCGGGATTGGCCCTCCAGGCTTACCATCGAGAAACCACTCAGGATGTGGCATCCCTGCTTGGATGGGTTCGCACACGCGGTGCGCCGATCACGATCAGGCTGGTGAAGGGCGCCTACTGGGACTCGGACACGATTCGTTACCGCCAGCGGGGTTGGCCGCTGCCGCTATTCGAAGAGAAAGCGGACACCGACTTCAACTACGAATCATTGGTGCGTATCTTGTTGGAGGCATCTTCCCTCATCCGTCCGGCGTTCGGCACGCACAACCTGCGCACACTCGCTTATGTCGAGGCCGTGGCTGAACAGGTGGGGCTTCCCCCCTCCACGTGGGAGTACCAGATGATCTTCGGCATGGCCGAGCCTTTCCAGCAGGCCGTGTTACGGCGAGGCCGTCGTCTGCGGCTCTATACGCCGGTCGGTGATCTGCTCCCCGGCATGGCCTATCTCGTCCGACGGCTCTTGGAGAATACGTCAAATGAATCATTCTTGCGAAAGGAATATGTGGAGTCGCAGCCGTTGACAACGCTCTTGGCGCGGTCGACGGCTCAGACGGCTCCGATGCCGGCTAGCGAGCCGACCGGCTTTCGCAATGAACCATTGCGCGATTTTTCTCAGCCTGAGGCGCGATCAGCCATGCAAGAGGGTATCGGCATGGTGAAAGGCCAGTTGGGCAGGTTGTGGCCACCGGTTGCCGGTCTGGTGACGCTTAGCGGGCCTCTCCTGGCCTCACACAATCCGAGTCGCCCGGACGAGGTCGTTGGTGTCGTCCAAGCAGCCGACGGGAGCGATGTCGAGCAAGCCGTCCGTCAGGCAGGCGATGCGTGGCCGGCTTGGCGTGACATGCCAGCTACGGAACGGGTGGAGGTTCTGCAAGCCGCGGCATCCCTCATGCGGGCTCGTCGAGAGACTCTGGCGGCCTGGGAAATCCTGGAATGTGGAAAATCCTGGCGCGAGGCGGATGCCGACATCGCTGAGGCGATCGATTTTTTGGAATTCTATGCCGCGGAGGGGCTCCGACTTTCGACGCCCAAGCGCTTAGGACATGAATCAGGTGAACTCAATCATCGCGTATTGAGTCCACGTGGGATCACCGCGGTCATTGCGCCCTGGAATTTTCCTCTCGCGATTCCGACCGGCATGGTGTCCGCGGCGCTTGTGACGGGTAACCCCGTTATTTTTAAACCCTCAGAGCGCTCGCCCTTGGTCGGCCGCATTCTCGTGCAGATGCTGGTCGAAGCGGGGGTGCCTGAGGCCATCGTCTCTTGTCTCCCCGGAGGACCGACCGTGGGACAAGCCCTGGTGCGTCATCCTGCGGTGGTCACCATTGCCTTTACGGGCTCGAAGCAAGTCGGGCTCAAGCTCCTGAAGGACACATCGACGATCGTGACTGGCCAACGGATGGTGAAACGAGTGATTGCCGAAATGGGCGGCAAGAATGCGATCATTGTCGACGAAACGGCTGACTTGGATGATGCCGTTGCCGGTGTGGTGGCGTCCAGCACGTCCTATAGTGGGCAGAAGTGCTCTGCCTGTTCACGCGTCATTGTCCATGCTGCGGTGTATGACCTCTTCCTGAGCCGGCTTCGGGATGCGATCACGAGCCTCCGGGTGGGCAACCCTGAAGAAGCCGGGACCCAGATGGGACCGGTCATCGACGAGCGGGCGCAGGCCAGCATCCTGGAGTACATTAAAATCGGCAGTCAGGAGGCGCGTGTGGTCGTCGAAGGCCGTGTGTCGCAGCCAGGCTGGTACGTCGCGCCGACCGTCCTCGCCGACGTCAAACCCACCGCTCGCATCGCACAAGAGGAAATCTTCGGGCCGGTCCTGGCGGTGATGAGAGCAGAATCGTTCGACGAAGCGCTCACAGTCGCAAATGGGACGGACTATGCGCTGACCGGAGGAGTCTACTCGCGTAGTCCCGCCAACCTCGAGTTGGCGCGGCGCCGATTCGATGTCGGAAATCTCTATTTGAACCGACCGATCACCGGCGCACTTGTCAACCGCCAACCATTTGGCGGCCACCGGCTGTCAGGGGTGGGGGCGAAAGCTGGAGGGGAAGACTACCTGTTGCAATTCGTGGTCACGAGAATCGTGAGCGAACAGACGCTCCGCAGGGGATTCGCTCCGGCCGAGTGATGCCTTCGGCGATTTTACTTCGTATGAATCCAACTCCTCCATGATTTCCGTAATCACTCCTCGGTCTTCAAGCGGAGACAGTTCCTGTCGCTCCACATATTTGATCAGTCCAACCCCTTTGGCAAACCAGGCGGTCATCACATCCGTGCCGGTGACGGTTCGTGAGGCGCCGGAGAGATGGATTTTCATTCGCATATAGGCTTCAACCTTGACGGCGTCCTTGAAGGTCCCAGCCGGTACTGTGATCGATTCCAACCCGGCGACGGTCGAGGTGCCATGGGCGTCCACTTTCTCATTCACGCCGTCCCGATCCATGTCCGTTCCGAAGTCGAGCCCCTTCTTATCAAATTGTTGAATGGTCGAGGCAATTTGTATCGGGAAGCGGACGATCTGATAGGGAATGAGCTGTTTCTCAAGCGGAGTGCCGGGATCAGATCCATGATACACAATGCCGACCACATCACGCCGATAGAAGCTGTCGGACGGCCCATGATTACCGGGGTTGGTATCATGAAACACGGTGACGGTCATCCCTCGAAGTGGTTTGGTTCCGACTACCGTGGACACGTTGGTAAAAAATTTGTGTTCGATCGTCTGCAGCGGCCCTTCCGTGATTTGACCGTGATATTCCCAATGACTTCCGATGGTATCTGGAAAATAGTCCGATGATTGCAAAATGCCATTGAGCTCTTCGGCGGCAAGCGAAACCGACCAAGGGAGCACCAGGTACAAGACTGTCAGGCTCCAGAATCGCACGTAGTGGCTCAAGCGTGTGGGCATAGAGGCAATAAGCTAAAGGTTAATGAAACGGTATCACATGAATCGTGAGGGCAGCAAGGGCGGAGAAACTTCATAGGCTCGGGCGGACTTGCCTTCGTGCCTTGAGCACACCATAATCCCTTGCCCATGAACAGTCGTCCAAGCGCAGAATCGAGCCGTCAGGCGAGAGCCGGGTCGCGCGCCGTCCTCGTGACTGGCGCTTCCGGCGGGATAGGCCAAGCCATCAGCTGCGGGTTTGGAAAGGCCGGCTGGTGTGTGGGCATCCACTATCACCGGCAAAAGCATGCGGCCGAGTCGACGCTGCACGACGTGCAAG
>DASTQY010000502.1:0-8999 GCA_035761525.1 Nitrospira sp.
AGAGAAACCCTTCATTACCGAAATCGTCTTCGATGGGAATGAGGAATTAAGCGACGACAAGCTGAAGGAAAAGATCACGATCAAAAGCCAGGCATTTTTGGATCAGCAGCAGGCGAAGGAGAGCGCGGAAAAAATTCGCCTTGCCTATCAAGAAGACGGCTATTTCAGCGCCCAAGTCATCCCGATCGTCCAGACCTTGGATGCCGATCGTAAGCGGCTCACCTTTTTCATCAAGGAAGGCGAGAAAGCCAAGGTCAAGACCGTAAACTTCGAGGGGATGCGGGCCGCGTCCAAGGCCGAGATATTCAAGGTGACCGCGACTCGGGAGTGGGTACCCTGGTATGGCCTGGTGACGCAGCTCAAGCTGCCCTCCTTTCTCTCCGATGCCGGCGTCCTGAAGCGCGAGGAAATGAACAATGACGTCGAGCGGATCAGGGAGGTGTTGCTCAACAAAGGGTATCTGAACGCCCAGGTTGGCTTACCCTCAGTGGAGTTGAGCGACGATAAAAAATGGTTCGTCGTCACCTATGCCGTCGTCGAAGGAGAGCCGTTCACCGTGGCCGAGATCGGGTTCCGCGGCAATACGGTTTTCGAAGATCCGGAGTTACGGGACAAAATGAAGATCAAGCCAGGAGAAATCTTTCAGCGGCAGAAAATCCGCGATGAAATCGGCCGACTGACCGATCTCTACGGCAGCAAAGGCTACGCCTTCGCGGAGGTCATTCCCAACGTGAATCCGAATCCCGAAGAACGCACCGCGACCATCATTCTCAATATCAAGGAAGGCGAGATGATGCGCATCCGGCAGATCAATGTTCATGGCAACGACAAGACCAAAGACAACGTCATCCGACGCGAGTTGCGCGTCGACGAACAGGACGTCATCGACACGCCGTCGCTCAAGCGAAGCTTTCAGCGCCTGAATAATCTCAACTTCTTCGAAACGGTCGAAATCCTGCCGCAGCAGGTGGACGCGGACAAGGTGGACTTGAACGTCAGGGTAAAAGAAAAACCGACAGGGCAGTTCAGTATCGGCGGCGGATTCAGTACTTTGGACAAACTGGTGGCCATCGCCGATATCACTGAAGGAAATCTCGGGGGCAACGGATGGATGGGCCGGATTCGTGGACAGCTCGGCCAGCAGCGGACCTTGGGCTTGATCACGTTTCGAAATCCGTACTTGAACGATTCGCTGACCTCCCTGCAGTTGGACATCTACCGCAGCATGACCAACTACATCACGTACTTCGAAGAGAAATCGGGCGCGAGCATTACCTTCGGCCGGTGGCTGTCCGAATATGTGACGGGAAGCATCAGCTTCGTCGCGGAAGAGCTGAATTTCAGCGATCCGACGATCGATGCGCCTGAGATCATTCTGAGCCAGTTGGGCAAGCAAACCACGACCGGATTCCGCACGACGCTGGCGCGCGATACACGGGATTATTTTCTGGACCCGCGAAGCGGTCTGCGGACTGCCGTGGGTTTCGATTTCGGGACGCCCTATTTGGGAGGCACGAACAACTTCTATAAATATTACCTTGATGCCATCAAATATACGCCGCTGCCGTTCGATACACGATTCTCTATCCATGCCCGCTATGGTGTAGCCGACGGAATAGATGGGAAACCCATTCCGTTGACAGAACGGTTTTTTGTCGGCGGCATCAATACGATGCGCGGATTCGTCTTCGGTCGGGCGGGCCCGGTGACGCCCAGTGGTTCGCTGATCGGTGCCGCCAAGGAGCTCATTTTCAACAACGATTTCATTTTCACGATTTCCTCCGAGGCAAAATTGAACGGTGTGATTTTTTTCGACTGGGGGAAAGGGTTTGATGACAACGAAGCGATTTCCTTTGGTGCATTGCGCAAAGCGGCCGGTCTGGAGGGACGGTGGATCTCCCCGTTCGGCCCGCTGCGCGCTGCATACGGTATCAATCTGGATCCTCGCGAAGGCGAGCGGAAAGGCGTGTTTGAGTTCACGATCGGGTCGTTGTTCTAACACGTGTCGAGGTGAAAGGTGAGCCCAGGAGTGCGCATTGAGTGGCCATGGGTATTGGCACGCAGGCTGTGGGTATTCTCACTGGCCATGTGGATCGCCACAGCCTTCGGCTGTGCGGGGGCCGGTCCCAAGATCGACGGAAAAATCGGACTCGTCGATCCGGGACGCGTGCTCAACGACTCGAATGCCGGGAAAAAGGCGAAAGAATCGCTGACCGCGTTCTCCAAGAATCGCCAGGCGCTGATCGAGATCGAGGAGAAAGAGCTTCGCCGCATGGAGGAAGATTTCATCAAACAGGCCAGCGTGCTCAGTCCGGCCGCGAAGAATGAACGGGAACAGGTCTTCAGACGCCGTATGGCGGAGTATCAGCAGAAAGCCGCCGAGCTGAATCGAGAAGTGCAGGAAAAACAAAAGGACGTTCTCGAAGCGTTCCGTGATAAAGTGGAGGCCGTCGTCGCCAAGGTGGCGAAAAGGAATGGCTTGCAAGTCGTCATCGATAAAGGCAAAGGGGGTCCTGCGATTTTCGGAGCCGAAGAGTTGGATCTCACGAATCAAGTTATCGAAGAGTTCAACAGAGAATACCCGTGAAGCCGGACCGAGGGATGGTCGAGGAGGAATATTCATGAAACGGAATACACGAGTCTTTCTGGCGAGTATCGGCTCCATGTGGTGGATGGTGTCGTCGATGGCGCTGGCGGCGGATCCGGTGAAGGTCGGTGTCATGGATCAGCAACTCGTGATTGAAAAATCCAAAGCAGGGAAACGTGCCCTCGAGGAGTTAAAGGCCTATTCCGCGACGAGGCAGAAGATCATCAACTCCGACGATCAGGAATTAAAAGAATTGGAACAGACGATCCAGGATGCGAAACTGAGCGAGGCGTCCAAGCAAGAAAAGCAGAACCAGTTCCAGGCGAAGCTCGAGGCGTATCAGCGGCGTCTGGCTGAATTCAATCGGGAGATCCAGCAGAAGCAGCGCGAAATGGTGACCGAGTACTCCAAGAAGGTCCAGGATGCCGCGCAAGTGGTGGCGCAGCGGGAGGGCTACATCGCGGTGATCGATCGAGGCAATGAAGCCGCTATCAGGATTGTAATCTATCACCAGCCGGCCTTGGATGTGACCGAACACGTCGTGAAAGAATTCGATAAGCAGAACAAATAGGGTGGCGCAGTTTGCTAGCGCCTTGTGCTTGCCCAACGCGCCCGCGAGGGTGGAACAAGTTCTGTTTGGCGAAGCTCGTCTGGCTAAAGCGCACGTCGCGGCCCATCGCTTGCGAGGCAACGGTGGGTCGGGCGGGACCAAGAGATGTGCAGGGTCAGGTGGGTGAGAAACGTGCAACAGCGAGGGACTCAAGCAGCTCGCGCCTAGAGAGACGTATCGAGCAAGCTTGCCATTTGGAGGTTCCGCGATGACCGTGATGGAACAAGTCGAGATCCAGGCGCTCTTACCTCATCGCTATCCGTTTTTGCTCGTCGACCGGATCCTCGAACTCGAACCGGATCGCCGGATCGTTGGCATCAAGAACGTGACGGTGAATGAGCCGTTCTTCCAAGGACATTTCCCGGGACGGCCGGTCATGCCGGGTGTCCTGATCGTGGAAGCGATGGCGCAGGTCGGCGGACTCTTGGCCTTCAAATCGTTGGGGCCGGTAGCGAAGCCCCTTGTATATTTGACCGGCATTGACGGGGCAAAATTTCGCAAGCCGGTGGTGCCGGGTGATCGGCTTCGCATTGAAATCGATGTCCTCAAAAAACGGTCTCCTTTCTGGAAAATGTTAGGCAAGGCCTTCGTTGAGTCGGAGGTCGTCTGCGAAGCGGAAGTCACTGCCATGGTGTCGGAAGAAAAAAGCGCCAGTGGGGGTCCATCGGCCATGTGACCGGTGGTGAGAAGGGTTGAGAGTGAAGACAAGTCTCTGACGTGTCGTTCGTAGGAGGTACTGCGTGGAGATTCATCCACAAGCCATTGTCCATCCCAAGGCCACGCTCGCCGATGACGTGAGCATCGGACCGTTTTGCGTCGTCGGAGAACATGTCACGATTGGACAAGGAACTCGCCTGCTCTCCCATGTCAACGTCGAAGGCTGGACCAAGATCGGTGCGCGTTGCGAGCTCCACCCCTTCGTGTCGATGGGCGGGCCGCCTCAACATTTGGGGTATCAGGGTGAGCCGACTCAGGTCGTGGTGGGGGATGACAACATCTTCCGTGAGTATGTAACCGTCAATCGCGCGACGGTGCAGGGCGGTGGAATCACGTCTATCGGCGACAAGAATTTTCTCATGGCCTATTGTCATGTGGCACATGACTGTCGTCTGGGCAGCCATCTCATCATGGCGAACGCAGCCAGCCTGGCAGGGCACATCGCGATCAGCGATCATGCGATCATCGGCGGGCTTACCGGCGTTCATCAATACGTCCGAATCGGCGCCTATGCCATGGTGGGCGGATGCTGCGCCGTGACCCAAGACGTTCCGCCGTTCATGCGTGTGGCCGGAGGGTATCCCGCCCGGATGTATGGGTTGAATTCCGTCGGATTGCGCCGGCACGGGTTCTCGGCCGAGCGGATTGCGGTCCTCAAGCGCGCGTACGACATTTTGTTCCGATCGGGGCATCGGATGGCCGAAGCGGCCAAACTTGCCAAACGGGAGTTCGGCGATCAGCCGGACGTGATGGCCGTACTGGCCTTCCTGGAAGGAACCAAGCGGGGGATCTGCCGTTCCGTCGGGAAAGACCAGGCAGACGAGGAGTAGCCGGTGACGCAGGCGCCTCTAGTCGGCGGCGGTGAGCGGCTGGGTTTGATTGCCGGCAATGGCCGGTTTCCCATTATCTTCGCGGACAATGCGAGGAAGCTTGGCTACCACGTTTCGGCTGTCGCGCACGAAGGAGAAACAGATCCCGAGCTAGCGAACCATGTTGATCGCATCCACTGGGTCAAGATCGGCCAACTCAATAAGCTCATTCATGCCTTTAAGGAAGACGGGGTGCATCATGCCGTCATGCTCGGCGGTATAAAGAAGACCCACGTGTTTACGACTGTACGTCCAGATTTCCGCACCTTGGCGCTGGCCACCCGATTGGCTCTGTGGAAAGACGATGACATCTTGCGCGAGTTCGCCAAGGAACTCGAAGGTGAAGGCATCACGATATGCGAATCGACCTTCGGCCTTGAAGGGATTCTCGCGGAAGAGGGGACGCTGACCAGCCGTAAACCTACTGAAAAAGAATGGGAAGATATTCGCTATGGATGGGACGTCGCACAAGAGATCGGCCGCCTCGACATTGGGCAATGCGTCGTCGTCAAAGACCGCATGGTCGTCGCCGTGGAAGCCGTTGAGGGTACGGACGAAGCGATCAAACGTGGCGGGCAATTGGCCAAGGGCGGCGCCGTCGTCGTCAAACGTTGTAAGCCGCAGCAAGATTTACGATTCGACCTTCCGGCGGTCGGACCCCGGACCATCGATGTGATGGCATCAGTCAGTGCGGCCGTGTTGGCCGTGGAGGCCGGACGCACCATCCTGCTGGATCGCGAAGTGACCTTGCAGAAGGCGCAATCAAATCGGATAGCCGTAGTAGGGTTGGTCAAAACAGACCAGAGCGGAGGGTCGGAGGCGCGGTGACACCGTTGAGAGCGGGTGTGATCGGAGTAGGACATCTCGGCCAGCATCACGCACGCCTTTACGCCTCCCTCCCCGGGTCCCGCCTCGTGGCCGTGAACGACCAATCCATCGAACGGGCTCACACCATTGCGGACCGACACGAGGCCCGCGTCTGCAAATCCCTAGACGAACTCCTGTCTCTCGTTGATGTCGTCAGCGTCGCCGTACCGACTTCCTCCCATTACGCCGTCGCGAAAGCGTGTTTGCTGGCCGGGAAGCACGTGCTGGTGGAGAAGCCGATCGCTGTCACGATGGCAGAAGCCCAGGAACTGGTCCGGCTGGCAGAGGACAAGCACTGCCGGCTGCAAGTCGGACACAGCGAGCGGTTCAATCCTGTCATGCAAGTGATGCGGCCGCATATCGGGCGCCCGGTCTTCATCGAATGTCACCGCTTGAGCAGCTTCAGTGAGCGCGGCACCGACGTCGACGTGATTCTGGATCTCATGATCCATGATTTGGACATGGTGCTCTCTTTCAGTCCGGGACCGGTCGAAGACGTGCAGGCAGCCGGTGTACCGGTCCTCTCGTCGACGATCGACATCGCCAACGCTCGTATCCAGTTCAAGAGCGGCTGTGTGGCAAACCTTACGGCAAGCCGTGTATCGACGAATAAGATGCGACGGTTGCGGCTGTTCCAGCGTGACAACTACGTGTCGATCGATTTCCAGACCAGGCAGGGGATGATCTGCCGACGGGAGGCCGGCTCAGGCCTCAAGCCGACCATCGACTTCGAACAACTGCAAGGCGGAGAAGAAGAGCCGCTGAAGCTCCAACTGGAGTCGTTTCTCACCGCCGCGGTAACGGGAGCGAGGCCCACGGTTTCCGGTGAAGACGGGGCGGCGGCGCTGGATTTGGCTCATCAGGTGTTGAAGGCGATTGATGTGTTTGTTCGGCGCAATCAAGAGAAAGGCTGAGCCGTGCCCAAGGCGGAATTCAGTTAACTCATGCCGCGGATCTTGATTGTGACCGGTGAAGCCTCAGGCGATCTGCATGGAGCCCATTTGGCCGCAGCGATTGTCGCGCAAGACCCCACAGCAGAGGTCATTGGCATTGGAGGAGCCGCTATGCGAGCAGCCGGCGTGACGCTCGTCCCCGATGTGCCTCAGTTGGATGTGATGGGGTTGATTGGTTTATCCGCTGTCCGCACATTGATGGGACGCCTGAGCGCTATCCGGCGCATCTTGAGGTCCGAGCCTTGGGATCTCGTGGTCCTCATTGATAATCCGGGACTCAACCTGCATTTCGCCCGTGTCGCCAAGGCTGCTGGCCGCCGGGTTCTCTACTATATCGCCCCGCAAGTGTGGGCCTGGCGTCCAGGCAGGATGAAATGGATCCAACGTAGGGTAGATCACGTGGTCGTCATCCTTCCCTTCGAAGCTCGTCTCTATGAACGTGCAGGTGTGCGCTGCACGTTTGTCGGCCACCCGTTGCTCGATTCGGTCGCCCCGCACTACGATAAGACCACACTACGCCGACGGTATCAGCTGCCCGAGTCGGCTCCGGTCGTCGGCCTCTTGCCGGGGAGTCGAGCGGCCGAGGTGACGATGCTGCTCCCTCTGTTGCTGGAGACGGCTGCGCAGGCCGCCGCTCGGGAGCCGAACACGCAATTTCTCCTGGCACAGGCTGCGTCGATTGACGATAATTTGCTCCATCGTCTGCTTGAGGACAGTCCGGTTCGCGTGCAGATTGTCAAGGACCAGGCCAGCGAAGTGATGGCTGCGTCCGATCTGTTAGTTGTCGCATCAGGCACGGCGACGCTCCAAGCGGCCGTGATCGGAACACCCATGATCCTAGTGTATAAAACCACGCTCCCCACCTACTGGCTCGCCCGCCTGCTGATTCGGGTCAAGTGGATCGGCCTCGTCAATCTGGTTGCCGGGCGAACGATCGTGCCTGAGCTCATTCAGGACGAGGCCACTGCCGAACGGCTCACACGGGAAGTGGGGCACCTGCTGAGCGACCAGCAGGCGTATAATCGCATGAAAGACGGATTGCGCGAGGTGCGACAGGCGCTCGGGGAACCTGGTGCGTCGCGACGAGCCGCGCGCGTGGTGCTTCAAGAATGTCGAGCGTAGACCGCTTCATCAGACTCGTTCGTTATCTCAAGCCCTATCGTTTGAGGCTGATTGCGGCATTTATCTGTTCCGCACTGGTTGCGGCGTTTTCAGGGGCCTATGCTTGGCTGGTCAAGCCGGTACTGGATGAGATCTTTATCAACAAGAATGAGAGCTTGCTCCTGGTGCTGCCATTGGCACTGTTTGCGGTTGCCGTCCTGAAGAGCGCGTTCAGCTACGGCCAGAACTATCTGATGAATTATGTGGGCAACCAGGTTGTCACCGATATTCGCCAAGAGCTATTCGGCAGAATGATCCGGCTGCCGGTCAAGTATCACGATTCCAACACGTCCGGACGCCTGGTCTCGCGCGTCATCAACGATGTCACCTTAATGGCCAATGCCGTCGCTGGCGTGCTCAAAGACGTGTTTCAACAGGGGCTGACTTTTGTCGTCATGCTCGGCGTGATCTTCTATCAGAACTGGAAACTGGGCGGGATGTCGGTCATTGTGATCCCCCTCACCGTCGTGACCATGATGCGGATGGGAAAGCGACTCCGCTCGCTCGGAAAAAGCGGCCAAGAACAGATGGGCGATATGGCGTCTACACTCCAGGAAACGCTGGCCGGGATCCGCATGGTCAAGGCGTACGGCAGAGAAGCGGCCGAGGCGGAGCGTTTTAAGGAGAGTAACAAGGCGTTCTTCGGTACGACGATGAAGGCAATTCAGGTGTCTTCGCTGGGTTCCTCGCACATTGAGGTGATCGGCGTCGTCGGTGTGGCGGTGATCATCTGGTACGGCGGCTCCCTCGTCATCCACGGAGAGATGACGCCGGGAGCGTTTTTCTCTTTTTTGGCGGCAATGTTCATGGTTTTTACGCCGCTCCGCCGGCTCTCCGGCTCAAACAACACCATTCAACAGGCGCTGGCGGCGGCCGAGCGGGTCTTCGGCGTCATCGATCTCGAAACGGAGGAAAGTACGGATCGAGGACGGCTGGTGATGCAGCCGATCGCTCGCTCAGTCGTCTATCAAGACGTGACGTTTCTGTATGAAGGTCAGGCAATCCCCGCATTGACCGATATCGATCTGGTCATTCAAGCCGGGGAGATGGTCGCCATTGTGGGAAGCAGCGGGAGCGGCAAGACGACCCTGGCCAATCTTCTTCCACGCTTTTACGACCCGACAGCGGGAAGGGTGCTGATCGACGGAGTCGACATCCAATCCTTTACGCTGGCTTCGCTGCGGGCGCAGATCGGTATCGTGTCTCAGGATGTCGTCTTATTCGACGACACAGTA
>DASTQY010000503.1:0-2491 GCA_035761525.1 Nitrospira sp.
GGATGAGCTGCTCTCCCGCAGCCAGATCGAATTCGATTCCAACCAGGCGACCCTGACGGCCCGAGGTCAGGCGGTGCTCGATCGGCTTATTCCCGTTTTGAAGGAGGCGCCACGCACGTCCATCGAGATCGGCGGCCATACGGACGGGTTCGGCGCGGCCGACTATAACAAGGAGTTGAGCCGCCGTCGCGCCGATGCCGTGCGGCAATATCTGATGGCACATGGTGTCGCGCATGACCTGACCGCTGTCGGCTACGGCGCCAGCAAACCCCGCGCCGCCGGGATTACGCGAGCCGAACTTCAACGCAACCGGCGCATCGAGCTTCGTGTACTGAAGACGGGCGAGTGATGATCGCACTTATTAGTCAAATCCTGGGATGTCTTCTTGTGGCCGCTGCCATCGGCTTCGCTGTTGGGTGGCTCCTCCGGAACCAGTCCGCACAGTCGGACGAACATCAGCTGACCGACCGCGAGACGGAACTGCGCATTAAGGGGCAGGCGCTCGACACGGCAATCTACGAACTGAAGGTGAAGACGTCGACACTGTCGGCGTTGGAGTCGAAAGTCTCCTCGCTCGAGAGTTTGGATCGCTCGGCCCAACACGAGCTGGCGTCCCGCCAGGAGCGCATTGACCGGCTACAACAGGAACTCAAGGTAAGCCAGACACGCATGGCGTCTTTGGAGACGGAGGAACAGGCCAGACGTGAACGGCTCGCCGAACAGGAAACCATGCTCTCTGCGTACGCGAACGAAGCTCGGCAGGCCAATGCAGCCCGCACCCAATCGGAGGAAACACTTGCGCTCAAAGAACAGGAGCTTCTGGAGCTGCAGCAACGGTTAGTCGAGTCAGACAATCGGCTTGCCGAGATTGATCGGCTCAGGAGCCAGCTGACGGAGCTCGAACCGGCACAAGGACGTGTCCACTGGTTGGAAGTCCAACTCAGCGAAAAGGACGCGCAGCATCGACGGGCGTTGCACGCCCTCGAGAATGATCTCTCTGCGCGTGATCGACGTCTTGCCGAACTGGGGCAACAGGCGCAGCTGCTCCGCGATCGTGACCATCAGATCGCCGGACTGGAGCTGCGCGTCGCACAGCTGCAGGCTCTGCAAGCAGAGATGGCCGGTCAGGCGAAGACGATGGGCGAACAGGAGGCAGAAATCTCGCGCCTTCGCAAACGGCTCGGTGAGTTCCGTGCAGCCCTTCGTGGACGGGACGACGGCAGCCCCGTGCTTGTCCGTCCCAACGGGCCGGCCAACCAATTGACTCTCCAGATCCCCGCGCCGAAAACCTCCACTCCGCCACGCAAAGACGACCTCAAAAAAATCCCCGGCATCGGTCCCGCCATCGAACGCGCGTTGAACAAGATGGGGACCTTCACGTATGTCCAGATCGCCAAGTGGAAAGACAACGACATTGCCCGCGTGGCGCGGAAACTGGACACGGTGCCTGGCCGCATCAAGCGGGACAATTGGATCGCGGGTGCAAAAAGACAGCATCGCGAGAAATACGGCGAAAAAATTTAGCGCCGACGCCGTCGCGTGAATCTGTGCGTTGACTTGCCGCCATCGCCCCCCTAGAATCCGCCCTCATGAGTGCTTCGTTCGTGCACCTGCATTTGCACACCCAATTCAGTCTTCTCGACGGCGCCAACCAAATCGAACCGCTCATACAACAAGTGAAAGCCTTCGGACAGCCGGCCGTGGCCATGACGGATCACGGCAATATGTTCGGCGCCATCGAGTTTTACCGGAAGGCCAAAGCGCACGGCGTCAAGCCCATCATCGGCTGCGAAGCCTATATGGCACTGGGCAGCCGCCACGCCAAAAAAGACAGCGGACTTGCGCACAACGATTATTACCACCTCATCCTGCTCGCCAGGAATGTGACCGGCTATCAAAATCTGATCAAACTCGTCAGTAAAGCATATCTTGAAGGATTTTATTATAAACCGCGGATGGACAAGGAGCTCTTAAAAGAACACCATGAGGGTCTCATTGCCTTGTCTGGCTGTCTCAGCGGAGAAATTCCCTATCTGATCGGCCAGAGGGACATGACGGGGGCCCTCGCGGTCGCCCAAGAATTTCAGGAGATCTTCGGCCGGGATCAGTTCTATCTGGAGGTGCAAGCCAATGGGCTGGATCACCAGCGGGTTGCGAATGCGGGTCTGATAGAAATTCATAAAAAGCTCGGCATTCCGCTCGCCGGAACGAACGATTGTCATTATCTCAGGAAGGAAGACGCCCGGCCGCACGAACTCATGCTGTGCCTGCAAACGGGCAAGACCCTGAGCGACCCGGCCAGAATGAAATTCGACACCGACGAGCTGTACGTCAAGTCGACGGAGGAAATCGCACCCGCGTTCGCTGAGTTCCCGGGAGCGGTCACCAACACCTGCCGAATCGCCGACCACTGCGAGCTGGAGCTGGCGCTCAACACGACCCATCTGCCGCAGTACAAAGCACCGGAAGGCTATACGCGCGAATCGTATGT
>DASTQY010000504.1:0-5266 GCA_035761525.1 Nitrospira sp.
TCAGCTGTGCGATCCGCTCGTCCGAAAACCCTTGTTCTTTGGCTTCCCAGAGCAGCGCGTCGTCCAAGGATGCCTGCCCGCTGGCCTGTTCCACCAGCCGCTGCTCAACTCTCATCAGGTCCCGCAACTGATCCAGGAACCACGCGTCAATTTTAGTCAGCGCAAAGAGCTCATCGTTGGACATCCCCAACCGGATGGCATCCGCGACGTACCAGATCCGTTCAGCAATGGGACTTCGCAGTTGCTGACGGATCCGTTCCAGGGCGCCTTGTCGATCGAAATCTTCGGGAATGCCGCGGTCCAAGCCGACCCTGGAGGCCAGACCGTTCAGCTCCAGTTCAAGCGAACGGATCGCTTTCTGCAACGACTCTTTAAACGTCCGCCCGATCGCCATCGCCTCGCCCACCGATTTCATTTGCGTGGTTAATGTGGGATCGGCGCCTTTGAATTTCTGAAAGGCAAAGCGGGGAATTTTTACGACGACGTAGTCGATCGTCGGCTCGAACGAGGCTTTGGTGACGCCGGTGATGTCGTTGGTGATCTCGTCGAGTGTGTACCCGATCGCGAGCTTTGCCGCAATCTTCGCAATGGGAAAGCCGGTGGCTTTCGACGCCAAGGCCGAACTCCGGGACACCCGCGGGTTCATTTCAATCACGACCAGCTCCCCGGTGTCGGGATTGACGCCGAATTGAATGTTCGAACCGCCGGTATCGACCCCGATCTCCCGGATGATGCGGAGCGCGGCATCACGCATGCGCTGATATTCTTTGTCCGTCAGCGTCATGGCCGGTGCGACCGTGATGCTGTCACCGGTATGCACGCCCATTGGATCCAAATTTTCTATGGGGCACACAATGACGACGTTGTCCTTGAGATCCCGCATCACCTCGAGTTCGTATTCTTTCCAGCCGATCAACGACTGTTCGATCAAGACTTGGCTGACCGGACTCATGGCCAAGGCCCATTCGATTAATCGTTCGAATTCTTCCCGATTGTAGGCGATGTTGCCGCCGGTGCCGCCCATCGTAAAGGATGGCCGGATGATGGCGGGAAACCCCACGCGGTCGAGCACACGAATGGCTTCCTCGCGGCTATGGGCCGTCCCGCTCTCCGGCACGCGCAGCCCGATCCGTTGCATCGCCTGCTTGAAGGCATCTCGATCCTCCGCCTTGTGAATGGCCTCCGCCGAAGCTCCAATCAAGGCCACGCCATACTTATCCAGCGTTCCTCGCTTCACCAGTCCCATCGTCGCATTGAGCGCCGTTTGCCCTCCCATCGTCGGAAGCAGCGCATCGGGACGTTCTCGTTCAATGACTTTTTCGATCACATCCAGCGTAATCGGTTCGACGTATGTCCGGTCCGCGAATTCCGGATCCGTCATGATGGTCGCCGGATTGCTGTTGATCAGGACCACCCGGTAGCCTTCATCCTTGAGCGCCTTGCACGCCTGGGTTCCGGAATAATCGAATTCACAGGCCTGCCCGATGACGATGGGCCCCGATCCGATCAACAGGATGCTTTGGATATCAGTGCGTTTCGGCATGAAGAATTAACTGGCCTGAGGCAACGGCCCGATGGCCGGCTTGTAGGGGGCTGGGGCCGGTACAGGCCCTCCTTCCGCTCCGTGATAATACCGCATCGCTTCGGGTAACCACGCCTCCAATTGATTGATGCGAGTCACATCGGATGGGTGGGTCGAGAGAAACTCAGGGATCGCATGTTGCGACCGGAAACACAACTTGTCGATCATCTGCCGCGGGCAACCGCTCATGCGTTCCCAGAAGGGGACTGCCTCGCGTGGATCATACCCGGCTTGCGACATCAATCGCAGGCCGATGTAATCGGCTTCCGACTCTTGTTTTCGGTTGAACGGTAGCGAGACATTTACGCCATAGGCACCGAGCAATCCTTGAATGGCGCCTCCGCTCGAATGACCTGCAGCCGCCGCGCCGAGGGCGCCCAGTTGGGCAATCTGGTCGATGATGCTTCGGCTCATTCGTTCCACCCCGTGCCGCTGCAGGGCATGGGCAATTTCATGCCCCATCACGGTCGCCAAACCGGCGTCGGTCTTCGTGTGTTTCAGAATGCCGGTGAACACAGCGACTTTTCCCCCTGGTAAACAGAAAGCATTCACCATCTTGTCGTCTTCGATGACGGCGAACTCCCACTGATACTCAGGTTTGTTCGCCACGTCGGCAATTTTTCGACCGACCCGCTGAATCTGTTCGTTGATCTCCGCGTTTTCACTCAGGCGTGCCTGCCGCAATACTTCCCGATACGCACTGAGCCCAAACTGCAGCTCTTTTTCTTCCGAAAAGAAAATCAGCTGATCGCGGGCCGTGCCCGGAGCGCGATAACACCCGGAGAGCGCGCTGAGGACCGTAAGCGCGCTTCCTGTTCCCAGCGCGGTCCACACCCCGAGTGCGCCGCGTGCGCCCCAGGCCAGGATGGCTCGGCGTCCGACCGGCGCCGCCATGACTTGTGACAGCGAGTCGGAATCCGATCGGTGCGTATCCTTTGCCGACAATGCCATGTCACTCCTACGGCATCCACAGATACATGAACTGTGGGCTTCCACCGCGAACGATGGACAAGAGATCCATGCTCGCAAGACTGCTGAGGCCGTTTCCGCTTCCAAACACCCGTGAATAGATGTTGTTTTGATATTCCCCATGCCGGCGGTACGTGACGACACGGGCTTCCTTCAGATTGGCATTTTTCTTGGCCAAGTCAATCGCTTCATCGAGATACCCGATGTCATCGACCAAACCTGCCGCCTTCGCTTGATCACCGGAATAAATGCGCCCATCCGCGAGTTTTTTGATCTGCTCCGCCGAGAGTTGCGGACGTCCCGCTTGCACCACTGTCAAGAACCGTTGGTAGAACGAATCGATCACCCCCTGAAAAATCTCTTTTTCGTCTGTGGTCATCGATCGGAACGGAGAACCCATGTCCTTGCGGGGTCCCGACGTAATGGCATTGGCTTCGACGCCGACCTTTTCCAAGAGGCCCTTGGCGTTCACTGTCAGCATGATGACGCCAATGCTACCGGTGACCGTTGAGGGATGCACCAGGATGGCGTCGGTTGCCATCGCCAAGTAATAGCCGCCGGACGCCGCGACATCCATCATGGAAGCAATGACCGGAATTTTCCTGTTTTCTTTAAACGTCTTGAGCTCGTGGTACAGGATGTCGGACGCATTGACGGTGCCGCCGGGGCTGTTGATCCTCAACACGACCGCCTTGACCTTCTCGTCCTTTGATGCCTTGGTCAGCTCTTCCTTGAACGTCGCCAGGAGATTCGGCTGCGGCAGCCATCCCTCCTTATCTTGGGAACTGATGACGCCGGACAAATCCAGCAGCAACACTTTGCTGTCCCCAGACCCGCTGAGTTGCACCTCTTGCACCGGGCCGGGTGGCTCCAACAAATTGACCGTGACGCACCCGTGTTGCGTGAAGACCGAGAGCACGACGAAAATCCCAAAAACCGTACGCTGTATCTTATCCATGCGACTTCTCCATTAACTGAACGAATTCGGTAAAGAGATAGGCTGAATCATGAGGCCCCGGAGAGGCTTCCGGATGATATTGTACCGAAAAGACCGGCTGATCCAAGCAGGCCAGCCCCTCAATTGACCGGTCGTTTAGACTCATATGTGTCACCGCCACCCGACCAAAGTCGCTGTCGAGGAGCGGAGGACGATCGGGAATGACTTCCGGTAGTTCCGGAACCTGCACGGCAAAATTGTGGTTCTGCGACGTGATCTCGACTTGTTTGGTTCTGAGATTGATCACAGGATGATTGGCTCCATGGTGCCCGAATTTCAATTTGTAGGTCTTGAACCCCAACGCCAAGCCGAGGATCTGGTGCCCCAGACAGATACCGAAAATAGGCCGACGACCGATCAACTGGCGCATCGCTTTAATGGCATAGCCCACGCCTTCGGGATCGCCGGGGCCGTTTGACAGAAAAACACCATCCGGCGCGAGAGCCTCTACCTGTTCCGCCGTCGTTGAAGCAGGAACCACGTGCACATCGCACCCGACATCAACCAGCCGGCGCAAGATGTTGAACTTCACCCCGAAATCATAGGCGACGACTTTCCACCGGCGTGTCGAGGCCGCCGCGCTGCCATGGGATGCCGGGAGCCATTCGCCGGAACCATCGGTCCACCGGTACTTGTTCCGACAGGTGACCTCGGCGGCTAAATCCCTTCCGACGATATCGGGCGCCTGTCGAGCTTTTTCCACCGCTCGCTCGGCGTTGCCTTCAACATGGGAGATAAGTCCCTGCTGCGAGCCGTGCTCACGCAAATGCCGGGTGAGCGCTCGCGTGTCGAGACCTTCAATCCCCACAATCCTCGCCGTTTTCAAGTAGTCGTGAAGCCCTTGCCGGCTGCGCCAATTACTCGCCCCCCTGCTCGCCTCCTTCACGACAAACCCTTCCGCCCAAATGCGTGTCGACTCGACATCCTCCGGCGTCACCCCATAATTGCCGATGTGCGGACAGGTCATGGTGATGATCTGTCCTTTATAAGAGGGATCGGTCAGGACTTCCTGATACCCCGTCATGGCTGTATTGAACACCACTTCGCCGACCGTCTCGCCTTCGAATCCGAGTGCGCGGCCTTCGAACACCTTTCCGTCCGCCAGTGCCAGCAGCGCCCGTTTCACGCGGGTACCCTTTCTTGCTGAATGGACCGTTTCGCTTTGAGCGCCAGCAACCAGACGCCCAACACCACATTGATGACATACAGCGAGCGGATCGGCATATGAAACCGAAAGAACGCCTCAAACGCAGCCTTTCTTGCCTGCTCATCCTTGAGGGCAAATGCCTGTGCTTGCAAAGCTGCTGCGTGAGGATGTAGCACGAGAATAATCAACCCCGCTATGGCACCCATGACACTCACGAGTACCCACTCTCCCCGGCTGACTGTTGCGCGTGGCGCGGCTTGCCATCGCCGATATCCCATCGCGGAGACCAGGATGATGAGCGCGACGACGACCAATCGGTTGTAGCCTTCGAACGCTTTCGTGAGAAAGAATCCCCCGGAATCCTGCCCGCCGAACGTATTGAAGACCGCCGGAATCACCGCACCGACCAACACGATCAATCCTCCCACCCAGACGCCTATCGCCAGGTACTCAACACTAAGCGCACAGGCCAGGCCCCATCCGTAGTGCATGCTCACGCCGACCCCGCCGCTTCAAACACGACGCGGCCGGCCACGATGGTTGTCATGACGAGTCCTTTGACTTTCCAACC